>NZ_JABMIT010000010.1:0-228435 GCF_013186635.1 Brevibacillus sp. HB1.3
TAGGCTATCCTTTTTTTCAGCACTTCGTGCTGGAACAATACCAAAAAGAAATCCCCAAAAGGGGGTTTCTCTTCAGTCTGAAACCCTTCTCAGTGAGAAGAGCTTTTTTGTGTCTCATGACCGAGAAATAAACTCGAAATACACATGATATTTCGCCGATGGATTTCGGTGGTATATGCCTATTCACATGTTTATAGTGGCTAACATACCATTTATTAGACTGGCTTACACTCGTCTACATGGATGAAGCTTTCCGGTACCCCCGGGAACCAGTGGGAGCAGGAACACCACCATTGCCGTGATAGCGACAACTGGGCGATTGACCAAAGCAGAGACTGGCCGTGTGGCTACACTTGCCCATGATGGAATGGCACGTGGCCATCTCGCCCATCCACACAAAAGCCGACGGCGACACCATCTTTTGTCTTGCCACTGGTACCGACACTAGTGAACTAACGGGGGATAGCGCGGTAACCGCTATTGGCACAACGGCAGCTGTAGTATTAGAGGAGGCCATTATTAGAGGGGGTAAGGCAGCCAATAGCATATATCTTCGGCATGGTGGAAAGTAAAGGGTTTCAAGCTTAAGAAGTCATGATGTCTCTTGTCAATGTTAATCTCTAAATTCCTTAAAACTCGATGATATACTAAAGCTACGCATGCCAAAAATCCTTCCAGAAACTTAGTGGAAGGATTTTCTTCTATTGATCTGTTTTAAGATAGGATCCCAATTAAGGAAAGGTAATTTTCTTCTTAAAACGGCATAAATCCCATGGAAAAGCCCAGGCGAATTTTTCTGCTGCAATTCCTCTATTCATTATATGCTAGCCCGCTCATTTCCAGTAGCTGTTATTACCCCGTGTTGTTAAGTTCATAGAATCGTTATTGAATTACCTTGCAATGGTACTCTGTCAGCATCCTTTTTAAATTTTGTTTCCAAAAAGTTCTCGTGTCTGAAAAGTACGGATGCGTCGCCGGAAGATAGTTTCGCTGACGTAAGTGAACTGCTTGTGGAGGTGCCCGCAAGTATTTCAATGCTGAGTTTGTTCTTTTTCTCTTCAAGATCTATGTCTCCCCAAAAAATAAAGCGGAAGAGAAAATCAGCGAGTGATCCTGGGGATTGAGCGCTTAAAGCGTGCATTTGAGTACTATGCGGGGCAACTACGATTTTAAATGGGGCAGAAGTGGCTACCGGTGAATTAATGCCGTAATCTACAATATCTGAAGCCTCAAATACCCAATATACGGTAAGAGTTTTTGAACTTGGATTTTCAAGTACCACGTTAATAACTTCGTTTGTACCTCCAGGGTTATTTGCCGGTACCTGAAAAACGCCCGTAGTAATAGCATCCATCCAGCACGGATGATCATTCTTGTGATGTGCCATTATTCATCTCCTCTTCAAAAGTAGTGTCAGTATATATAAATAAAAATTGCAACGAAGATGAAACGGACAGGGATACAATTTTACCTTTAATTACACCTGAATTGGACATACATCTATCCGAACCTTGGTCTTCATCTTCTTTAGCCTTTCAGGTTGTCATCAATAACTGGTTTATCTTCATATAAACCTTTGACACGGATCTTTCTAACCACTAAATACGTTCGTGTGATTATAGATTTTATATTCGATCTTTCCACAAGATATTGTTCTAAAGTATCAAACTCCTGGTCAGACATAAAAACGGGAGGACGTCCGGAGACGGTTATCTTTTTACAACCGAATTCAACATCAGACAGTTTGATTTTTGATATCTGACCAGGAGATAAGCCATGATAAAAAGAAAAGCTGCTAAGCAATGCTGCCAGGGGCTTGGACTTCGAGTTCTCTTCAATCAACCTTGCTACCCTTTTTAGTTCTTCGAAGGACAACGCCAGAGTGCTTGGTGGTAGCTCCCGGATTGAGGCAAAGTAATAGAGTCTACAAGCGGAGCGTTTTTAGCCGCTGATAGAGTTGGAGATGAGTTTCTTTCGAATAAAAGATGAAATAGGTTAGGCTTCAAACTACCTTTATAATCTAGTGCCTTATCTTACATCGTTATCTGCAATTGGATAGGTTCCACTATTTTCAGACGAATTGGTTAGCGATTGAAAACCATCGAGGATACTCTTCATCTGTTTTATGTCCTCGCTAGTTCATTTGGGGTGTTTACATGTTTTTTAATATTTGAAGCAAGACCCTCCATTTGGTCAGCAAGCCTGTGAACCAATCCAACATCGAATTGAGTCATCTTTAGGTTTGAACTTGGGGGAGGAGAATAGCATGGAGACTCAAGCACAGTTGCATATATCGCGGAATTTGATCTTTCTTTGTCCATTCCTTCTCTGCACGAATAAACCTCATTAGTTGCCGTCTGGCGCAAGCTTGCCGCCATGAAATCCCCAGTCAATTTTGACAAATAAAGTGAGTGAGTGGTAGATTCTATTTATACGAATTCTTTAATTTGGGTGGGCTTATGAGAAAAAAATTACAAATATACATATCGTCTACTTACTACGATCTTATTGAGGAAAGACATACCGCAGTTGAAGCCGTACTCCAAGCCGGTCATATCCCTGCTGGAGTCGAGCAATTTTTCAAGGAAAGTCCAATGAAAATTAGGAAGAGATGGATCGACGAGTCCGATGTTTATATCCTGATTCTCGGAGGATTCTATGGTTTAACACTTCCTGATGAATCCAAGAGCTATACGCAATGGGAATATGAGTATGCCGGAGAAGCGGGCAAACCTAGATTTGCTTTTGTTGTCACAGATGAGGCATTAAGACAAAAGCCTTACGACTTCGCAGCAATTGAATATTATCAGAAATTTCAAGAGTTTAAGCAATCGGTCATGGAACAAATTCCTATCTACTATGTTGAAGAAGTACGGCACATTAAAATGGTACTTCGTGATCAATTGCCAGAGTATGCAGCAAGAGACGATTTGTATGGCTGGTTTTCCGGCAAGGATGTCCCGGACGTTCAAAAGCTGTTGGAAGAGAATGCAAGATTAAAGGCGGAGTTGGAAAAAAAGAAATGAAAGAGGGGCTGGCACAACCAGTCCCTTTCTTCCGACTTCCATTAATATTCTCATGTTATGACAAAGAACGAACCTTGAATGCTCCTAGCCAGCGTGACTTCTGCCTGGCAAACTTAAACTTCCCTAACTCTTGCAGGTACCTCCATCCCCCTAAGAAAACTTAAACCCAACAATTGGACGTCTTTTCGCACATTATAAAAGCAGGTATCATTCTGAAAAAAGGTGATTGCTGTGACTCGAATGGCTATGAAAATAAAACAGGCAAGAATTCCTCTGGTGATTAGAGGGAACTTGCAATCGAAACGACTTACCAGCTGAAATGGCAGCTACAATAGGAGCTGTCCATTCCGTCGGCACTCCACGTTTCTCCAATCATTTTAGAAATACGAAATGAAGAGAAGAGCCCTCCAAAAGTTGAAGGGCTCTAAGCAGCATTATATCGGGCATTTTTACATGTAAAGCTCACTGACAATTCACAAATGCTGATTTTATGCGGTTTTCATGGAGTTTTGAAACCGTTTGGTGGGCAATTTTCAGAGTACATACTTTCCTTGTTGCTTTCAAACTTGTCCATGATATCTATCTCAATTTTCTTTGAGAAGTGGGCATACACATCAGCGCTTCATTTTCTCACACTCTTCTTCTTCCGGATATACCAGCCGCGTTTATGAAAGGAGATGGACCTGTATTTCTGAGCCAGTCTGATGGTTCGTTTGCGAGTAAGTGATGCTGGTTTTGAAGATAAGCTTTTGTTAAGGGAACTTCTTACAACCAGATGACCGGGGTAGTGAGCTTTCACGAAGTTACCATAAGTTTCGAACTCGGAGAAGCCCGCATAACTCTGTTTGTTAGTCTTCTTGATAATCGCCCAGTACCATCTAGTCTTGTGCCTAGCTTCAATTTTAGACTTCAGTCGGGAGAGCTTCGATTTGTCGAACAGCATATAGTGGGCAACGAAAGAGCGCGAAGCGGTTGGTTTAGCCCCCATTAATTTCCTATAGGTACGAAAATACTCGGGACGACTCCAGTTACGGCAGTAAAAAACGGTTTTCCCATTGACGAGAAAGACATGAGGTCGGATGAGAATGGTGTCGGCGTCAATCACAAGATAATACCTTTGCTTGGTCAAGTTTCCTCCCGCCAGCTTCAACAATTGTTGGAGCAGCCAACCTGAGCGATTGGTGCGTTTGGTCTGGTAGTGAATGTCTTTTTTTGTAATTGATAGGACGCGTCTTTCATTGATGAAGGTGCAGTTTTTACGCCGGCAGAGGGCTTGAATTCGTTTGCTTGGTGGCGATACAACCATGATCTTACCGAGAGGATGCTTCACTTGCTTACGGATGCTGTCAATGACATAGGGAAGAGTGCCGAGGTCTTTCTCAATAGCGGGGATCAGGACATCAATTTTAATAGAGCTATTGAAGGTGCTTTTCGCTGAACGTGTCAATTTCTCAACTCCTTTTCGCTAGGCGGTTTCAAGCATAGGTGCCAGAGCAGGTTGGCCAAAGTGTCCGACTTTCCAGATAGGATATGATTTTCTCCCTTAGGGTGAATAAGACAGATATGGAAATCCTTCAAATTGTGTGTTTGTCTGCCTTCTCGAGTCATTGAGAAACTCTCCTCACTCACTCTTTCTCGTCGAAATCGTTGACCTTCAACAATGGCAGCTCGATCCGACTCGGAGAATACTGACTGGGTAAATGCGTTACTTTGAAGGTAGACCGGAATAGATGGAGCGGGCAGAAAAACAGGAGGGTTGTGATGGCCGCGACGAAATCCTAAGAAATTGGCAAAAGGCATTTGGAGGAGGATAGATTGTAAGTCGATAGAAATGGTCTTTGACCATGAAAGCTCTATACAAATTCATACCGGGGATCGATTCATTCACATTTTAACATTCGTTGTATAAAGTAAAATAGCCGTTCGATTTGAACGGCACTTCGGGTGAGTAGTTACGGTTAGGTAATGTATCTATAGTTTCTGTACCAGAGTTTACTAGTACGGCCGATTTCACCATTTCGGTCATTAGTAGAACGTTTTCAACAGATATTGGTTCAGCGTAAGTGTTTATCCAAGGTTGTATTGCATCACCATATTAGTATGTAACAAAACGGTAATTGAATAAAGCCCCCAAATTGGAGGCTTACTGAAATTATCTGGGATTAATATGGTGTACAATGGTGTTCAAGGGGTTTTTTTCCACCACCACCCCAACTGCCGCCACCGCCGCCACTGCTACTACAATTTGGTTTACTGTATGCAAAAGCAGCCGTAGAGACTGACATTACCATAACGACTGCTAGGGCAAAAGCAAAAAGCTTTTTCATAAGTATCACCTCCTTTACAGAAAGTTCTAATAATAATAGCGTAACTCAATTTCAAGTTTTTGTAAAATATTGATCTATCAACCATTTTAATTCGTGCCTATTTGAACTTAGCTCTTGAAACGAGAATAAGCGCCCTTTGAAAGTCAAAGTATGCCCGAATTGCCTGTCAACAGCAAAGATTGTATTCAGACAATGATTGACAACGACAGAGAAAACGAACACGAAGTGCTAGGAAGCAATGTTTTGATGGTCTAAGGCACCTCAAAAAGACGTCCAAATTAGGACGTCTCTCCGAGAGGGCTTTTTATTTGCGTTCCTGTTAATAGTGATTCCAATAAAAAACATGGGTGAGGAAGAATTCCTTCGTAGCGAGAAATCATAAAAAATACCCCATAAAGAGGTAAAGATTAATGCTTCAAGACAAAATTGGCATGACGAGCCTTATAGGCAAATTGGACGGTAGCGACCAAACCAAGCCGTTGTTAACGAATCGCGAAAGAGAAGTGTTTGAAACTCTTGGTCCAAGACAAGACAACCAAAGAGATTGCCGGACAACTCTTCATCAGCGAAAAGACTGTGCGCAATCACATTAGTAATGTCATGCAAAAATTAGGTGTCAAAGGTCGATCTCAGACAGTAGTCGAACTCGTTAGACTTGGTGAGCTAGAGATTTGATCCTAGTCCACCCAGCCTCCCTATTCAGGGAAAGCTGGCAAGCTACGAAGTTGTCGGCAATATTTACGAGAATCCTGATATCACAGACGAACAACACAAGCATATTAAAAAGCAAGCTATGGATGCCCATCTAGTAAAGAAAAAGAACATGAACCAAAGAGAAAAAGGGTGAAATACACCATAAAATGAAAAGGAGGCCTTCAGTAGAAAGCCTCCATCAAATAAGAAAGGGAATTTATGGAGTGATGACTGACACAGTTCCACGAACTTTCCCGGCTCCATTGTTCTTAACTCTAATATAATATTGACCTATTGGTAACACTTTCGTACTTTGAAAACTAAATGAACCTGACCCAGGAAACAGAAAATATCCAAAATTCGGGTTATAATCAGTTCCGTCTTGTCTATATATCGCGTACTCTACTAACGGATTATCAACATTTATTCCACTTTGAGTCACCTTAACAGTAAGAACAGTAGGAGAATTAATATAAAAATAAGCAGAGTCAGAATATCCTCTAGTTCCTTGCTCAAAACCTAATACTTTTGTTTCAGTCGCAGCAGGTGCTGCTTCTTTGGTCGAAGACTGCTGGGAGCCGGCAGCAAATGTTTCTGATGGTAGAAAAACGGAAGCAGAAAGTAGTGTAACTAAAGCAACTTTACCAAACCATTTCAATTCTATCATCTCCTAATTTTTATATTCTACTAAATATTACAAATAAAACCAAATACTCACAATATTTTTCGGTGCGAAATACCTTGTGACACAAGAAAGTGACTGAACCATTCCACTTTTCGAGTGATTTAACACAATATTTCGGGAGTCTAACAGCAAAGGCTTCTATATCCTGAATTTCAAGGTAATCACTCCCCTTGAGGAAAAAGTAACTACTTTGGTAGGAATTTTAAACTGTGTGGAGAATATGATTTATCAATTAGTTGAATAGGGGGACGTTAATGTGGGTTTATTAGATGGTCTAATGGGTAATGCTTCGGAAGTTAACATTGCAGAGGTTCAAAAGGAGTATGCTCAAATCTTAGCGAACAATGAGAGAATAGAAAAGGCGTACAAATTAATTCGTGATATGTTCATCTTCACCAACAAGCGGTTAATACTAGTTGATAAGCAAGGTATTACTGGCAGAAAGATCGAGTACCATTCCATTCCTTATAAAAATATTCATCATTTTAGCATTGAAACAGCTGGAAATTTTGACTTGGATGCGGAATTGAAAATTTGGGTTTCTGGAAGTGCAGTACCGATCCAAAAACAATTTAACAAGAACTTGAATATTTACGAGATACAGAGCGTGTTGGCCGAGTACATTTTGGGTTAATTTCGTTTGATTAGAAGTCCTCATTCAAATGGGACTGCCCCTGGAATGAATCGATTTAATCTCTGCTGATGAGTCCGCGTTATTTTTTTGGCAAGAGAAGGTATGCATACTAATATATACTTGTAGTAAATATAGAGCTGATATCCTACTATATTGAAGACTACTTTTTTATTCACGTATTACTTCTTGTAACCCCCAATTTGCTTAAAGCAGTTGGGGGCTTTTTTTTATCGAAGTGACCTACGAAGCTGCTCGAACAGATAGATAAACCGTTATCCGACGTCCTTTACTTTTCGAACTTAAAGCATCTCTATAAAAAAATTTGCACATCATAAATACCATACATGAGAAGGAAAATTGAATCTGTACATAAGTATCATGCTGTACAAAATAGTCTGTCTGAGCAGCTATTTTTGTACAGTTTTTTAAAATGAAGGCGATGGTAAACGTTGCTGCTTGCCGCTGCATTTTGATGAAATCCAAGGAACATGCCCATCCATCCTATTTCCAAATGGTAGGGTTGTCTTCACGTATCGATCTCTAGTTCCGTCCTTAATTCCCCATAAGAAAAAGAGCAAGGAAGACCTTGACTTGGAGCTTACTCCAAGGAGTAAGGTAATAAAGCTAGAAAAAGTTGAGCAAGCAAGGAGGCACTCATGAACGACGAACGGACGTATTCGATTTCCGAAGTTGCAGAGCAGACAGGGCTTTCTACGGATACCCTTCGTTATTACGAGAAAATCGGGCTGCTTGCTTCGCCGACGAGAGGCGGCGGACAAAAACGAATGTACGTCGAGGGAGATATCGGTCGTATCCGTTTTTTGAACCATCTCAGAAGAACTGACATGCCACTCAAGAAAATCAAAGAGTACGTAGAGCACTACTCACTAAAAGACGATGCGCACTGTTATGCGTTGTTGGACGCGCACCGGGAGGCGATCGAGCAACGCATATCCGAATTAAACGCGACCGCTGAAATCATTCGATACAAGCTCAAGCATTTTCAAGAAATCAAGGATGGGCATCAAAAGGAGGAAAAAGATGATGACGATTGAAGCAAACCAACGGATAACGCAACAACCGCTGCACACCGGTTACGGACCACGTACGACTGCCGAAGAAATCATGCAAGGAGTAAATTTGGCTGGTAAGGTTGCCATTGTGACTGGCGGATATTCTGGTATTGGCTTGGAGGTATCGACGGTACTCGCGAAGGCAGGTGCCCAAATAATCGTTCCTGCCCGTTCGCTGGACAAAGCCAAAGTCGCAATGGAGGCCGTTCCTTAAGCGGAACTAGGCGAATTTGATCTTACCGATCCGGACTCAATCGATGCATTTTCGCACCAATTTGTAGAATCGGGCCGTCCCCTTCATATTCTCGTGAACTGTGCAGGGATCATGGCTATACCTGAACAGCACGATCGCAGAGGATATGAACTTCAGTTTGCCACCAATCATTTGGGATACTTTCAACTGACATCACGGCTTTGGCCAGCTCTGAAACGAGCAAACGGCGCTCGAGTCGTTACCGTTTCTTCAGGCGGTCATAGACTAGGTAACATCCATTTCGAAGATCCGAATTATCTACACCGCGCTTACAACAAATGGGAGGCGTATGGGCAATCAAAGACGGCAAACGCCCTATTCGCACTAGAACTGGATAAGCGGGGCAAGCCACACCATGTACGCGCGTTCTCCGCACACCCCGGTACCACCGTCACCGAACTCTCCCGTCATTTGTCCAATGAAGAATTAAGCGCTTCTGGGGTGATCGACATACAGGGACGGCGGGCGTTTAGCGAGTTGACGGAGGAACGCAAAACCGTACCGGAAGGAGCAGCGACGATCGTCTGGTGCGCTGTTAGCAACCAACTCGGAAAAGGCGGCGTTTATTGCCAAAATATCGATATTGCCCCTTTGGTTCCGATTGATGGCGGGAAGCCAGGAGTACCCGGCGTATGCCCATGGGCTGCAGACGAGCAGGCTGCCAAGCGACTCTGGTCCTTGAGTGAAGAACTCACCGGAGTTAGTTTTACCATGTGAGCTATTCGACATTGAGACACTGTAAGAAGCTTTGCTTCGCTCATCAGTATTGTCGACTTCACTCTTTTTTTTGTCAGCGTCTTCAAAAACTTGAGGCACCTTCTGTTAGATAGGAGGTGCCTCGTCGTGTTATTCGGTATACTCCATCACTTCATACGATTGAATTTTACTGAATGCTACATAATCTTTTCTTAAAGTAAAAGGCCCGGGCAGTAATCGTGTATTTTTCAATTTGCTTTGGCTCAGTGAACTGATAAGAAAGCCATCCAACCATCAAGAAATTGAAACCCGTCCCTATTTTAAAGAGACGGATTTTCTTTCTATCAGGGAGAATACTGATGAGTTCTTGAAACGCTAGTCTATGTGGACAGGGGTTATACGCTACAATTCCAATTCCTAGGCCAAAACGTTCCGCTTCATCTGATGAAGTTCAACTGTATTTTTCCAATGCCAACTTGTGGTAAAAATATTCAAAAAGAAAGGGCGCTCAAAAGCATCCAATGATGTTTAATTCGATTTACTAATGGAACCTGGAGAAGGGCCAAAAACTGGGGCTAATCTTGACGGGTGCACCTTGGGGCTAAGGCCAAAAAATTCGCAGAAGTTCATAATCAGTGGGCTCCACTTCTCCGGATCGATGTAGTCCTTCTCGCCAGTCATTAGGATTCGTTCATCAATATGAACGCGTATTATCTTCACTTCAATAGCTTTTAAAGAGCTGGGCAGTTCAAAATTATGGACCTGCTCTACGATTGCCTCTAATTGAACTGGACACTCAGCAACGCGTGGGGGCCGAATCAGGTCCGAATCTTGGGGGGTGAGCCTAGACGTTCCAAATTTATCCGCCTCAAAGCGGTATCCCACATTAGCCTTACGCTCCGGGACAGGATTTCGCCCAGTAAGGAGAGCTAGACGGTCTACCGCATGAGCTAGATCAGACGAAGGAAGATTTAAAACACATTCACGCTCGCGCAACAAATTGGCAACGGTTTGAGAGGAACTACTCATTCCAAGCATGCATGATTGATTCAGCCACCATGCAGAAGACATAGGTGCCAGATTGACAGAATTGTCTTCATTTAATGTGCTGATGAGTACAACTGGCGTCCCAAAGTAAAGAATTTTTGGCTCAACTACCTTATGCATAATCGCGTTCCCTCCACTATGAAAAGAAAGGTTTTCATACCTGTCTCAGATAAGAGACCTAGTTCAAATTATAATCAGTATTCGTTTCGTTATTTTGCTGTTTCATTTCGATTGAACTTTATCCAAATTATTCAAGAGAAGGGGGAGATGGTAAAATCGGGGAGGTACATGAAGCACGCTGGCAACTAAGAACCAAAGTAGTATTACTTTGATGACGTTAAAAAGCAAAAGTATGCCGAGAAATTCCCAATCCGCAACATGCTTTTTATGCATCAATTTGGCCTTAGGTTAGAAAGGGGGCTGTCCTAAAAGTCGAGAGACAATAGGAAAGCTCTTTTTTTATATATACAAAAAAAATATAAAAATCATTGACACAAGAGCTCAAATATGTGATTATCTACTCTGTCACTTATAATGATAATCATTATCAAATAATATCTCACACCAAACATCTCGTGACGAGGAGAAATGAGCACATGAAAAAAGGAACACAAATCGTACTGGCCTGCTTGGTCGCAGTAGTCACTGCCGTAACGGCGGGGTGTGGAAGCAGCCAAACGGCTTCGGAAGCAACGAAAAAGCCTGAGACACGCGTAGTCAAGCACCTGATGGGGGAAGTGACGATCCCAGCGGAACCAAAGAGAATTGCTGACGTATCGGGAGCAGCGGAGGAGCTTCTCATTTTGGGACACAAGCCTGTTGCTACGGCCAATACATACAAGACAAAAATCATGTCCCACGTAGCGGACAAGCTGGCAGATGTAAAACCAGTTGGCTGGATGTGGGATGACTCCATCAATCTAGAAGCTGTGGTAGAAACAAAGCCAGATCTAATTATTATGAATAATCGCCAGCAAAAGATGTACGAGCAGCTGTCCAAAATCGCGCCGACTGTCGTTCTGGAGACAGACATGGACAAATGGCGCGATAAGTTTAAAGAAATCGGTCGCCTATTTGGACAAGAAGAGGACGTGAACAAATGGTTGGCTGGGTATGACGAAAAGACGAAAGGAATGCGCGAGCAACTCAAGCAAGCGTATGGCGACGAGACCTTTATGTTCCTGGCCGTAACGCCAAAATTGTTCCGCGTGTACGGGAACTATGGATATGCAGATATTTTATTCACTGACCTCGGCCTGAAGCCGGTAGCGGGAACACCTACAGATAAAACAATGGAAATGATCGAGCTAGAAGGACTGACGAATTTTCATGCAGACCATTTGTTCCTCGTCAATTTCGGCGGGAAAGCGGACGATGTTTACGCAGAACTGAAGAATAGTCCAGTATGGAAAAGCAACAAGGCAGTTCAACAAGGCCATCTCTATGAGGTTACCAATGAAACATTCAATACCAAAGCCTTTGGCCCAATTGGAAAGGAAATGCTCCTAGAAGAGATTGGTAGTATGTTGCTGAAAAAGCAATAACCATGTGATCGACACAAAAGATAGGGCGATGAATGCGGATCACTACGAAGTGTGATGCAAAACGTTATAAAGCCCGTCTTCACTATCAAGACGGGCTAAAATCTATTCATGCTTTACTGAATCGTATAAGTAGCTACGATTACATTTTGATCCTGATAAGAATACGGCGCTTGAAATTGTACGTAGCGATACCCGTCCTCATCAGCCTTAATAATGATACCTGTCGTACCGCTCCAAATCTGTTTATTTTGAGCATTATAAACGGTGTAATTAGCAAAGCTACCATTTGCACGGATACGGAGCTCCTGCCCTTTCTTTAGATAAATCGCTTCTTTTGGACTTAACTGCCCAGGAGTAAGGTAGTAATATTTGGTGAATGATTGTGCTTGTTGTTGCTCAACGGAGACTGTGTTTGGTTCACTTTGTACGTGAGCACTGGTAGAAGCGGAAGCATATGCTGGTGCGCCAGAGAGGAGTAAAGCGAACAGCGAAATAGAGAGAAGCTGTTTTTTCATACCTAGAACACTCCTTTTGATCAATTCTGACCAGATTCTAAATACATAAACCAAAGATAATTATACTGAATTTTAATAAAGAGGTAAATATTCACATCTTGTAACTTAACCTTTCAATTGATGACAATGACAGATGCAAAGCAAGTCGCGAGTGAAGAGCGTAAAATATATAATACTCTGGAAGTATGTAGTCGCAAGTTGTTAGACTCCTGACATGAAGACGCTAAGCCGCTCGGAAAAGAACCGGGCGGCTCTTTTGTTGAAATCGTAGGTTTTGTCGTCTGAAGGGTGTCCTCAACTTTCCTCTCCATAATACTAATCCTCTTTCTACGAAAGCGTACCGTGGGAGGATTGGACAAAGAAGGGCTCAAAGCTCAATGATTTCGAAGAGGGAGGAAGAGGGCAGCTTAGCCGCCCATAACATTGGACAGTTATTAGCACTCATCACAACTGCAAGCAACAATTGTTAATAAAACGAAAAGAACCAAGACCAAAGCAAAATTGTCGTCAAAGAATCCCATCGATATCACCCCTTTGAAAAGTATGAGGATGAACCTCAAACTCAAGCTATGCAAATTGCGGAGCTATGTAAGGGCGATATCACAGTAGGCGGAAAATTTGGGCATATAACAAACGGTTACCTGTCATGTCCAACCGTTCAAAAAAGTTAAATTAACAGGGGATATACGACAAAAAAAGGCTATTCCCTAGGCATATTTATGGCATTTGGGACAGCCTTCTTGGTACGATTTTGTCGAGGGTAAGTGATCATAATAACAGGAATTTTATTTGAAAGCTGTATACGGTCGATGTGTTCTTGAGCAATAGAAAGTCCCCACAAAAGTGTAGGAATAGACAGGAGGTTATGTGTGTGTAACCTGACATAGATGAGAGCTTACAGCTACTACCGTAGAAACGAGATAACTAATAGAGAATAGGATCGTGCCCCAGGTTGAAATGGTTACTGGAATATCGCTAGACCAATCATCATTTTCAAAAGACTTTTGATACTTTCTTCTCCCTGCTATCTACGTAATGAAAACCATATTACTCGCTTAGAAGAAGGTCGTGAGTGAACAAATGAGAAAAAGAAAAACATCATACCGATAGTATAACAGTCGGTGGATGATGTTTGATTCATAATACAATGTAGAAATTACAAACCTTTTATAGATCCCTTAGCACCTTTGTCGCCAATATCGCTTGTCATTTGAATGGTTTTCTTTCCAAGTTTCATCTCAGTTTTCATTGGATTGATTGGCGTTAAACGCTATAGGTTGGCCATCCGCAATACCCGTCAACTTCACAAGGTATACGTTGTTCTTTTGCGCTGCTAACACTAGGAAATGAAAGCGATAGAAATAATGCAGCAGCAATACCAAACAGAGCAATTTTTTTCATAAATCTTTCCCCTCACAAGTTTCATTTTTCAAAAAGTATACGACCGGGAACAACATATGTTTCGCAAATAAATCGAGTAGCTGGTGAGCTAGAAAAGTTGACGCGAAAAGACCATCCCTCTGCCACGCACATAGCTGTTGGGACGGCCATTATTTACTATCTAACATTAGTTGGCACACAGGCAATTTTTACCTGCTGGTATGCACCCCCGAGGGCATGGAATGATTGAATTAGCACCCATTTTTTGAAGTAATTTCTTCAACATTGTTATTCACCTCCTTAAATGGAAAAATATAACTTTCGTTTTAATAATAACACACAAAAACTCAATTTAAAATATAAAATATGGAAAATTCGGAAAATGATAATCTGCGGCAATGTAAATATATCGTTCATCTCTCACTTGAGTCGGCATCTAATCATGATCATACTCCAAGACCCCATGTCAGCTACCAAATACAAGATTCCCTGCAAAGATCGCGATAGTAAGTGAAGCAAGAAGGTGAAGAAAAGGCAACCAGTATTCCAGTCATTCTGGCCCATCGTCAATCGCGAAGTTCGTGGCAAGCCTGTATGGGAGTGTTGCAAGTCATTTGAAACCAACCATAAACTGACGTATAATCAGGTATTATTGATGAATCACTAAAAGGGAGACGATCTAGAAATGACGTCAGTCAATCGAAAAACGGAAATTATATCTGCTGCCATTGAAGTCTTTGCTGAAATCGGATATTTCCGGGCAACAACTGCGCAGGTTGCAGAGCGTGCAAAGATTTCTCAGCCGTATATTTTCAAGTTTTTTGCATCGAAGGAAGCTTTGTTACTGGCAGCATTAGAGGCGTCATGGGAGCGGATCATCGACTCTTTCCGTCTCGTTGTAGAATCCGCATCCAAAGAGCAATTGGAAACAGATTTAATCAAGACATATGAAAAGATTTTGTCTTCCCATCAAAATGAAATACTGCTTCAAATGCAGGCCCAGACGATTCAAGAGCCTTTGATTCGTGAGGCAATGCGGGAAGCATTTCGGGAGGTTCGTCAGATTGTCTTAACAGCTTTTCGCAAAGCGGGCATCGCGAATCCGGAAGAGAGAACGCTTATTTTTCTGGCAAGAGGAATGCTGTGTAATATTTCAGCGGCTTTGGACATGCCGGAATTGATGGAGGTGTAGCGCAGAAAAAATTGCCATAGTTAGTTATTGACTAATCACTAACTAAAGCGTTATAGTTCAACTTAGTTAGTGATTGATCAATCACAAAATAAAACAAGTGGAGATGATCCGAATGAAAAAAGCGATTGTAGTCGGGGCAACAGGCGGAACTGGAGCGGCAATTTTGGAAGAGCTCATCAATCGAGGTATTGAAACGATTGCTTTTGGGCGTTCTCGACAAAAGCTAGAGCAAATGGCGTCAGAGCTGGGGAATCCAGGACATTTGTCACTGGCCGTCGGGGATGCATTCCGGTCTCAAGACATCGTAGCAGCATCGAAAGGAGCGGATGTACTCTTCCATTGTGCAAACGTCCCTTATCACGAGATGGTGAGTAAGCTGATTCCACTTGGCGAAGCGATCATGGAAGCCGCCAACAAGAGGGAGTTGAAGGTTGTTGCAGTAGACGGCATTTATCCATACGGGAGAAAGCAAATGGAATCAGTGACGGAGGAGCATCCAAAGCAACCGCATACGAAGAAAGGAAAAATCAGGTTGGCATTTGAACAGATGCTGTTTAGCAGTCGCTGGGATCGTGCACGAACGATGATTGTCAGATTACCGGATTATTATGGACCCACTGCTAATCAAGCATCGTATTTGGGGTCCACACTTGAGGCAATTGCGGCTGGAAAACCAGGGCTTTTCATTGGGAATATGCATGTTCCTCGCGAGTTTGTTTATTTGCCGGATGCGGCGAAGATGATTGTAGAGTTGGCCAGCCGCGAGTTTGCTTATGGACAAAACTGGCACATTCCAGGGGGAGGCCTCATTTCTGGTCGAGACATCGTTCGAATTGCCCAAAAAGCAAGTGGCACCGTGAAACCGGTCATTCCGCTTGGGAAAATTGGTTTGTCTTTGTTGGGTATGTTCGTCCCGGTGATGAAGGAGGTTGTCGAGATGCTGTACTTAACTGAAAAACCGTTGATTCTTAGTGGAGAAAAATATAAACGTCTTATTGGACCGATTCCAGCGACGAATTTCGAGGAGGGGATAACGGCAACGATCCAGCATTTGCAGAATCGTGCATCCATGAACTAAATGATAAACATTAGTGATTGATTAATCACTAACAAACGATCTGAAAAATCTTTAAATATTCCTTTACAGGAATATTCCCTTTGGTGTATATTTTATCTAACAAAACGACCACAATAAGGCTGAAGGGGATGAGATGAACGTAGAATTCATCATGTAACGAGGTGAGTGACATGTCAGGGATGAATCCGGGCATGGACATGGCGACGCTGAGTGCTTTGGCTGAACCAAATCGTATGAAAATCGTCGAACTTTTGCGCGACGGTCCTCTGACAGTAGGGGAAATCGCTGACCAACTGGGGCTTCGCCAGCCCCAAGCCTCGAAGCATTTGAAGGTGCTTAGCGACAATGGGATCGTGGATGTGAAGGCCGAAGCCAACCGCCGATTTTACAAACTCAGGCCCGAGCCCTTCCGCGCGCTGGATTCTTGGGTGAGGTCATTCCAGCGTGTGATGGAAGAAAGATTCGATAACCTGGAAGACTATTTGCGGGAACTGCAAAACAAGGAAAAAACTTGAGGTTCATTCAAATGAATGAGGAGGAATTACTATGTCAAGAAACGCAATGGTTTCAAGGGTAGAGAACGAGAGAGTGCTGGTACTGGAGCGTGTATTCGACGCGCCCAGAGATCTCGTGTTCCAGATGTTTAAGGAGTCTGAGCATCTCAAGCGCTGGTGGGGACCGAAAGGCTGGGAACTTCCGGTTTGTCATGTTGATTTCCGTCCAGGTGGTGTTTGGCATTACTGCATGAAGTGCGTCGATAAGAATCAAGGAGATTTTTACGGCATGGAATCGTGGGGCAAAGGTGTTTATAAGGAAATAGTTGAGCCCGAGAAAATCATCTATACCGATTACTTTTCAGATGCAGAAGGCAACACAAACGATACGATGCCTTCGACAGAGGTTATGATGGAATTCATCGATTTGGGTGGCAAGACGAAGCTGGTCAGCCGTTCAGAGTACGTATCTGCGGAAGCTCTCAAAACTGTCATGGACATGGGCATGCTGGAGGGCATCACCCAAACGTGGGATCGTTTGGAAGAGAGTCTGAACGAGATCAAGTAAGCGAAATAGGAAAGGCCGCCTAGTAGGAAGACCCGGCGGCTTATTCTTTTTTAGTAGCAGATTTATTTCACCATCAGCCCAATAAAATCGTTCAGCTTATCCAGCGAAATGATATTTTGATTGCACGTCACGCTGTCTTGGCAAATGTAGTTTCCTTTTTTCAAATACGTTCCATCCCCGGAACCTTTGGCTTCAAGGACGAACATGCCGATCTCCTCAAAGCGATTACAGAGCGCACAAACGCCTTTTTTGTTAACGTTTGTAAACTGTCCGTGTAGGCCAATCAGTTTTCCTTCGTGGTAAGCAACAATAAATTTCTTTTCCGTTGCAGTGTCTAGCCAGCTCAGATAAGAGATTTCTGAAAAATCGATCTCAGCTAAATTCGAGACTTTCAGCTTCTTTACTTTTGGAAAGAGCTTCTTAATGGAAGACTCTGTGATAGCAGGGAATGGAATTACAAACGGTGTAAGCTGATTCAAAAACTGCTTTCCTTCTGCCTTTTCTTTTATCGAGTCAATCGGATGCAAAATCTCTTTTTGTTCTTCCGTTAGGTTTGGGAACAATTGAAAGACTTCTTCATGAGCGATTTCTTTACGAGCACGAATCACGTTGACATCTGTACTGGTCGCATAGGCGTTCATGATTGCTTGAACGCGTGATTTAATGAAGTGATATTGATGTGTATGGATAAAAGGTTCCATGTTGCGGTTCCTCCTGTTTCTGTCTTGTAAGGTGGGTTCTCCTTTAACTTTAGCGTGTTTGCAGGAGAGGAGAAAGGGAAAGGACATTTCCAAAAAAAACTCGCCATAAAAAAGCACTGACAACCTAATGGAAAGGTTTCAGTGCTTTATAAACGTCTATTTGGTATACACGATTTTTTTAATCGTCTCTGTAGACAAAAAGTATTCCTCCGCTAACTGAGAAATAGCCGTCCCAGCCCGAAAACTGCTTTTAATAGCTGTATTCCGCTCATCCAGGAGTTTTCTTCCGCCAGTGCGCGTCCCCCATTTTTGATGGGTTACTTTTGTCTTCGGAATATAAATGGTTTCTCCTTGCACGTACTTTTGAATTTCCGCGAGTAACGATTCAGGAAGGATTAAATTTGCTTTTACACATTTCATTTCTGCTCGCTCCTTATTTATAGATAGGCAAATAAGGGGCAAAGCCAAGAAATAGGAAATGAGATACGCAAATGAAGGCGATGATTCGTTTAAACGGAAGACCACCTCATGCAAAGTATCGCCTCACTATTTCTAGGCTTTGCATGAGCCGCTGCGGTATGTGGCAAATTGAGAGCATTCGCCATTAGTACACCCCCCTCGAGGTCCATTTTGAAAACGGTGCCCCCTTTTTGAAAAGGGGGTATTTGAATTATATAAGAAAATGACTTTTTTGTATAACGATACTTACAAAAATGTTCGTGGATTTTGAATGCTCATTTACAACCTTTTGAAAGTCAAATATAGTAATGGTATCGAATGTGAAAAGAGGTTTTGATTGAGTATGACGAAACTGATAATCGCTAAGTAAAATTCGAATGAATTTTATATGGGAAAAGGTTAAATGAAGGGCGTGCCCTTGGTTTCTTTTTTATACCTTTTTTCAAAAGCGATTAGAAGGCATATATCTCATTCAAACAAATCTCACGTTTGTGCATGATATCTATTCAGTTCGGGATAGGTATCTTCATCACAACGATAAATTTGACCATGAGAAGAGAATTCTTCTTGTGGTCTTTTTTATTTGGAAAGAAGGGATTGCGAAAAAGGAATGGATGATGACAAAACGCACAAAAAATAGAATGGGAGGTTTTTATATGCGCGAATATCGATTGATTAGCGACTACAAGCATATCGAAACATACAAGGAAAGCTTTAATGACCTCGCCAAGCAGATCTTTCAGCTCGATTTTAGAGAATGGGATAACAAGGGCTTTTGGAATGACAACTATGTCTGCTATTCCTATTTGGATGGGGATCAGGTTATTGCGAACGCTTCTGCCAGTAAGATGATCGTGGCATCCAATGGAAAAGACTACAAGGCACTTCAAATCGGAACGGTCATGACGCATCCTGCCTATCGCAACCAGGGGCTGGCAGCGAAATTGATGAACCATATTCTTGAAATATGCGAGCAGGAATACGATTTTATATATTTGTATGCCAATGATACCGTGCTCGATTTTTATCCGAAGTTTGGATTTGAGAGAGTACTTGAAAGTAGTTTTCGTTTATTGGCAACCGATTTGAAAAAGCAAGTGGAACAAAAATCGGTCTTGCGTAAGCTGGATGTTGATAATGAGGCTGATTTTGATATTATGAAGGAATTTGCTGCCAAAAGAATCCCCGTTTCATCGAGACTAGGCATCAGGGATAGCGAGCATCTGTTGATGTTTTACTTTTTGCTTGTTTTTCGGGATGCGATCTATTATGTCAAAGAGGCGGATGTGATTGTCTTATTTGAACGAGAAGATGACCAACTGCATGTATTTGATGTTGTAAGTAAAAAACCAGTGGATATAGAAACGGTCATTTCTCATTTGATAACCACTGAGACATCGATCATTCATTTTCACTTCATGCCAGATAGTGAGAATGAAAAGATCCAATCTGCATGGATGACAACGACCGATGATGTCTTATTTGTTCGCCCCTCGTTAAAAATGGAGACAGAACATTTTCGTTTTCCGCTTACCTCCCACGCATAAAAGGTTTGAAATGACAAAGTAGGTGAAACGGTAAAATAGCTTCGTGTCATCGTGGGCTGCCGATGAGAAGAGCAGCTACAAAATAAGCAAATGTGATTATCTCAATATATGAGTTATGTGCTACCAGTTTATAAAGACTGGTAGTTTTTTAATCCACCAACAAAGATGCTGTGGAAGTCCACGATCGTGAAGGATGATCAACAGATTGAGGCCAGATCGTCGTACAGCACGCAAGAATGGCGGGAAGATTCATTGTGATACACAACAAAAGGACCTATCCCAGCAGTTCTTTGGCACCGTTCATTACTAAGGGCAAAGACTGTTTAACGAATGACTCCGCACTTATTAAACGCCCCTCATTGTTCCAAACGTAAGCTGCCCCATACATCCCCCAACTTAACATGATAGAAGCTGTATTTATTAAGAATTGCTGGTTTGGAGTCGATAGCATCCTGTCTTTGTCTATAAAGGAAAGAAGTATCGTTTGAATTTTTTCCTTTATTTTAATTTCGAATACAGATACAAGCGATGTATTTCTTCTTTTGCACATAGTGCTTAGACCCTCGTGAAATTCGCATACCCCGAGAAAAATACTCTGAATTGTTTCTTCATTCAATACTTCGTGACCGCTTATTCTACGATTCATGATTGTCATAAATGATTCCATTAGTCTGGCCTCAAGAATTTCGAATTTATCTACAAAGTGCGCATAAAAAGTTGCTCTGTTAACAGTAGCCCGCTCTGCAATATCCCTAACGGTTATCGATTCAAAGTCTTTTTCTTGAATTAATGAAGCAAAAGCGTCTTGAAGGAGTCGCCGTGTACGTATCACACGAGGATCAGCTTCATTCTTTTTAATGGTCATGGTTAAGATCTCCCCAGTAAAACGACATTATAGAAATGGTGTTGTCTATACAACGGTTTATGGTTATTGCTGATTGCGTACCATTCGGTTGCTATTATAGCATACAAATACAACAAGTGTTGTTCAAACAACTGGTGTTGTATTGACTCAAATGCTGAATGCCGTTTTTTCAAAAGGAGGAGAGAACCATGTCGGTTTGTAACTATGATCCCGAGATCAAGATTTCGCGGGAGGAATAGAACGAAACATTACGGCAAGCTCCGCGCTGGTTTCATCAGCTGCTGACATGCAGCCGTGGCGTTTTTTCGTAGTGATATTAAACACATCAGGAGAGTGAATGATGAAGAGCACTTGGAAAGTTTACGTTCTAGCCTTGATCAGCTTTTTAGTTGGAACATCCAATTACATCGTTTCCGGAATATTAGACCGAATTGCAGAAACATTGGGAACGAACGTTGCGGCAGCAGGTCAGCTCATTACGGTTTATTCCCTGGCCTATGCGGTAGGCACTCCTATCTTGATGGCGCTGACGGCCAAAATGGACCGGCTTAAACTCCTGCTTTATTCGCTGGGCCTCTTTATTGCCGCAAACCTGCTGACATTTATATGGTCCGACTTTGGTTTCTTCATTACCGCGAGAATCATTACGGCGTTAGGCGCCGGGGTGGTCACAGTTAACGCGCTCAGTATCGCCGCCAAAATCGCTCCGCCAGGTAAGCAGGCCAGCGCCATCGCGAACGTCACCATGGGCATTACCGCATCGCTCATCATCGGCGTCCCGCTGGGCAGAATGGTAGCCTCTGCTTTTGGCTGGAAAGCGGTATTTCTGGCCATCGCGATTGTCGGGGGCTTGGCCATGCTTGTCATTGCAGCAGTTATACCACGTATGCAGGGCGACAAGCCTGTCCCTCTGATCAAACAATTTGCTTTGTTAAAAAAACCTCAGGTTTTGGTTGCTTTAGCG
The DNA here is from genome assembly GCF_013186635.1 of Brevibacillus sp. HB1.3. Classification (NCBI taxonomy): domain Bacteria; kingdom Bacillati; phylum Bacillota; class Bacilli; order Caryophanales; family Paenibacillaceae; genus Brevibacillus; species Brevibacillus sp. HB1.3. Next base: position 21,742 of record NZ_JABMIT010000010.1, read on the forward strand.
ATTACTTTTTTCTGGTTGGGAGGATATTCCCTCGTTTATACGTACTTATCCCCTTTTCTGCTAGAAGTAACTCATTTACATGAATCATTGATCAGCGCAGCTCTGTTCGTGTTCGGCATTGCCAGTTTGATTGGCTCGAAAGTCGGCGGCTACAGTGCGGATAAACAGGGCATCAAATACACGCTCGTTTCTGGAATGGTACTTCACGTCATTTCGTTGATTTTGCTATCCTTAGTTGGGCAGTCGATCATTGCCGTATTCGCCATTTTGATCCTCTGGTCTTTTGCCGCTTGGTCATCCGCTCCCGCGCAGCAATTCAACCTAGTTTCGCTTGTTCCTGAATCCACGGGCGTCATGCTGAGCTTGAACAGTTCCATGATGCAGCTTGCCATGGCTGTCGGAGCAGGAATGGGCGGGCTGATCGTTAACCGTATTTCTTTAGCATCCATTACCTGGTTCGGCGTACTCGGCGTACTCATCGCCATCATTGCTGTGTTTGTATTATCCAGAATAGCTTCACGGCATGCGGTGGCTCAATCAGTGGAGTAAGGGGATCTTTCAGTTCTTCACAAAAAAGCAGACCGCAAATGAACTGCCTCCCAATCGTTGAACGCAACAATGCGGTGTGGTTGTTAAGGCAACGAAAAATACATATCCATATGAATAAATGAACGTAAACTATCGGGGGAACGATGCTACAATAAACAAACGAGACGCGGCTACCGGCATGATTCGGTAGCCACGTTATACTATAGGGGGAGTTTTAATGCTACTTCGAAGATTTCATGAGACGGATATTGACCAGATCATCCCTTTATTTTATGAGACCGTACATACCATAAATAAGCAAGACTACACGCTAGAACAAGTAAATGCTTGGGCTTCCCTCGCGGATTTGACGCAGAGGAAAGAGGTCTGGTTGAAAGCTCTAACGAGTAATATTTCCTATGTTGCTGAAATGAATGGTTATATCGTGGGCTTTTCTGACATGAGTTTACAAGGTTACCTGGATAGATTATTTGTTCATAAAGAGCGTCAGGGGCAAGGAATTGCTTCAGCATTGGTAGATACACTTGAATCTGAAGCCAAAAAATTAGGTCTAATCGAAATAGAAACCGATTCGAGTATTACCGCTAGACCCTTTTTTGAAAGAAAAGGGTACATCGTAGTAAAATCGCAAATTGTTGAACGCAAAAGCACTAAGCTAATGAATTTTAGAATGAAGAAAAGTTTATGCTAACAAGAGACGAAAGCTGAATACAAAAAAACAAAAAGTCGGTAATCTCGAGAACAGGAAGCTGGTTACGTCGGCCAGCTGAGTGCCCTGATTACTCTTTAAATGAAACCATAGTAACATTCTGATCTTTTTCGTTCACCGTTAAAACAACCTCACTTGCATAACGTGAGAGAAATAGGAGAAAGGGGGATTCTAGCAGGTTGTCACTGAGCACCCAGTTCATGGGGGATATAGAGACCTCGTCACTCGTTTTGAATGGTCTACTAATAAAGTCCCAGAGCCTTTTGTGATCCGGTTGGGGAAGGTAGGTAGTCTGCTTGATAAAGGAATCCCTGTCTATTTGGAACAGCTTTACGTTTAGGCGATTACTACGCTCACATTTTCTCTGTAGGTAAAAATCGCTTACCAGAGGATCAATCTTACTTGTATGTATGACCGATTCGATAAAAGAACTCTTTATATTCGGCTTTAAGTCCTCCAGCCTGATTTCCTCCATCTTTCCATTTGTGCATATTCCCCGTACTTTCGTAAACAGGCTTGTGAAATTGACGGAAGCATACTCTTCTATTTCGGGATCGTTGTGGGCCGGAATCCGATAAGCAGTATGCTCATGAACAACAAAAGGGGCGATGACCCATTGTAGGACGATATCATGGATAAAATCTGGAGGCTCCTGAAGCCCACTTGACTCGAATCTCCTAAATGAGATGTCGACGCTTGTTTCTACCCGAATCTCTCCAGAGGGGAACGGTATCTCTATCAGCCAATCCATATAGGATGTCCTCCTTAATGATCAGTTGCAACACCAGTCGCTGTTTACCCCTTATGATTCCAGGAAGTTGATAGATCTGCTAGCAGATTAATCCTTTCGTAGGAGCTGAACTCTTTGGCGTAATTCCTGTTCGGTCAACGACTCCAATTGCAACAAGGCCTCATACGGATCATCACCCGGAATATGAAAGTATCGAGCAAATGCAGGCTCTGTTTTGAGTCCGTCTTGCTTCAGAGCCCTGATATGTATACAAGCATCCAAGCCCCCTATATCTAACAATCGTGCTTCGATGTCCATATGACGATAAGCATTTTGCTTTTCGACTGCAACTGGTTGAGCAAACAATTCAAACCAAAAGCTAGCTGTGAAAAACGAAATAACGCACGTGGGAATCCCTTTTAGATCGAGTTGTGTCACTTCAAAGCTGGTTAAGCAGCCAAACGCTTTACGAACAACCTGCTCAAACTGATTCAGATCATGACTCTCGCAAATAATATCCAGATCGCTTTGCTCAACATCAATGTCCAATGGGATGGTTCCGGCAAGCACTGGACGGTAATCGGCTAGTACTTCCAGGATATGCGTCTGTTGAATCGCTTCCCACGCCGCTTTTTGGCGCATCGTTCCTCTGCTCAAGTAAGAGAGATCATGCCAATTTTTCATGAAACTACCCCCATGTCTACTTTCTTTTAAAATAGTGTAGACAAAAGTGAATAAGTGCGCAACGAAATTGGTAGTCACTCGTATACCTAAATGAAGGGAGTGTAGTGGATGGAAATACTTTTGTGGGTCGTGGTTGTGTTATTGTTCCTGTTAAGCATCGCAGGAATTTTTTTACCCGTTTTACCTGATACGATCTTGCTGTGGGCGGGCTTTTTGCTCTATCACTTTTTTATTGCAGATCCGGGAGCGGGATTGCCGACATCCTTTTGGTGGGGAATGGTCGTTCTAAGCATTCTGCTTTACGGTGCTGACTTGCTGACGAACATGTACTTCGTGAAAAAGTACGGGGGGTCCAAGTGGTCGTCTATAGCTGCAGCCGCCGGAATTATCCTCGGGATTTTCGTCTTCCCACCGTTTGGTATGCTGATCTTGCCGTTCGTATTCGTCGTTCTCGTAGAGTTGATGGTGCAGAAGCAATCGATGGAGCGAGCAGTGAAAGCGGGAGTAGGCTCACTAATTGGATTTTTGGGCAGTGCGGTCGTAAAAGTCATCTTGCAAGTTACGATGATCATCTGGTTTTTTATCGCCAGATAACATATAGAAAACAAAAGGGACAGCCGAGGCTGTCCTTTTTTACGTGGAAACTAGTGAATGAGGCGATAGACACCAATGACTTTACCGAGAATGGTGACATGCTCCAGAATGATCGGTTCCATCGTGGCATTTTCCGGTTGGAGACGGAAGTGGTTCTTTTCTTTGAAAAATCTTTTGACGGTCGCTTCATCTTCTTCTGTCATGGCTACGACAATGTCACCGTTGTTCGCTACGTGCTGTTGGCGAACAATGACGTAGTCTCCGTCGAGAATCCCAGCATCAATCATACTATTCCCGGAGACGCGCAGCATGTAGACCTTGTCGGAAGTCACGATATTGTCTGGAAGTGGGAAGTATTCTTCCACATCCTCAATGGCTGTAATGGGCTGTCCAGCTGTTACTTTTCCGATTACTGGCACACGGACGACAGAGTCTTCGAAATTGTCTTGAAAACGATCTTCATCTGAAAGCAATTCGATGGCGCGAGGTTTGGTAGGATCTCGACGAATGAGGCCTTTTTTCTCTAAGCGTGCCAAATGACCATGTACTGTTGAGCTGGAAGCGAGTCCGACAGCCTCTCCAATTTCACGTACAGAAGGCGGATATCCTTTATCACGAACTTCCTTTCGTATGAACTCGATGATGGCTTGTTGTCTACTCGATAATTTTGACATAGAAAGACACCCCTGATTCCTCGAACATATTTTCCTATATTATACCATGGGAGCTTGCGTTCGACAAACATAAGTTCGTTTCGTTGTTGACATGAACATATGTTCTCATTTATGATGAGCTTACAAGAGAACAGAACGTATGTTTGTAAGGAGGCCATTATCATGAATTCATCGACAGTACGTAATCGTTTTGAGAAGAAAGAAGAACGTCGTGTTCGTTTTGGTATCACGAGAGGTCAAGCACTCTTGTTTCTTATTACATTTACTCTCTTTTTTTACTTATTGACCGAACTAGTGTTTGCTGCTTCGCCAATGGACGAGCCACAAGGCATAGAAGTAATCGTACAATCCGGAGATAGTCTATGGTCGTTAGCCGTTCGCTACTCAGATCAGCATACGGATGTGCGTGACTATATCATAGAAATCAAGGAAGCGAACGGTTTGGATAGCAACTGGATTTACCCGGGTCAGACTCTGATCATGCCTGATATGCCGTAAGTGTTCGGCTGTCTTGCGGGATTATTCGAATATGGTATAATGAAGCGGCACTACTACAGAGTGGGAGGAACCAGCAGTGGTATCTGACGCAGAAATTAAACGCATTAATGAATTGGTCAAAAAATCTCGCGAAGAAGGTTTAACCGAAGAGGAAAAGCTCGAGCAAAAAGCATTGCGCCAAAAGTACATTGACGCCGTTAAGCTTTCACTGAGAGCAAATTTGGATTCCATCCGTTATGTGGAAGACCTTGAAGAAAATAAGCCAAAACAGTAAGATAACAATTACTGATACGACAGACATCCTCGCTTGACGCTAGGGTGTCTTTTTCTGTGACATACATAACGCTTTGATTGCCAGGGGGGAAAGCGATGGCGTGGATAGCTGTGGCGGTTGGCGGAGCAGTTGGCTCTCTAGTGCGCTACCTATTGTCTTTACTCGCAAATCAGCCGGAATGGCCGTGGGGAACCTGGATCGTCAATGTTTGTGGATCCTTGATCATTGGCATCTTGTTCGTGCTAGGGAAAGAACGGGGCATTTTATCTCCAACACTCTATCTCTTATTTGCAACGGGTGTCATGGGAGGATTTACGACTTTCTCTAGCTTCTCCTTGGAAGTGGTCACTTTTTGGGGAGAAGGACATCTGTTGCGGGGCACTTTATATGCCCTTCTCAGTTTGGGAGTCGGTCTACTTTCATGTGCTGTTGGAATATGGCTGGCCAGGCAATGGGCCTGATACGTTCAAAGACACGATACATGTGAGGGGGAATGAAGGTGAGTACACAGCATCGTGATTATGAGTTGGAACAAAAAAAGCTGGATGAAACCATTTCAGCTATTGATGAAGAAATGGAGCAGATTCGCAATGAAATTCGCGAGGCAACTGATGACTATGTGAAACAGGTCGTTAACTCTAAAAAGGCAAAGGATTTGCGCTACCTGGAAGATCAGGGGCGAGAGAAGCCTTATTTCGGCAGAGTGGACTTCTTGAAGGATGAAATCTACGAGCTGGATCAGGTCTACATAGGAAAACGGGGAATTGTACGCAGCGATACATTTGATTCTGTCGTCGTGGATTGGCGTGCGCCTATCGCCAGTCTTTATTATTCCGGTGAGAGCAAAGACGCGTTTTATCGGATGGGGCGCGAGATCGTTCGTGGTGAAGTTCGATTAAAGCGTAATTTTGCAATTGAAGACGGAAAGATCGTCGGCATCTATGATGGAGCGGTAAAGGAAACGATTAACCGCGAAATGGGACATCCTGACGAGTTTTTGCAGGAGGGCTTCATCGATGAATTTTTGGCAGCCAATCTGAATCAGGCGAACGATAGCAGGCTAAAAGACATCGTCGCTACCATTCAATCCGAGCAAAATGATATTATTCGGGCGGAAAAAGAACGGCCGATTGTCGTGCAAGGCGTCGCGGGGAGCGGAAAAACGACCATTGCCCTGCACCGACTCTCCTATTTGATTTATAACTTCCAGGATTCCATGATGTCCAAAAAATTCATGGTGTTTGCACCAAACCGGATGTTTCTTACCTATATATCCGAGGTTTTACCTGAGCTGGGAGTCGAAGACGTTCAACAGTCTACCTTTGTAGATTGGGCAGCGCGTCTTGTGAAGCCTCTGCTGCCAAAAGGATGGAGAATCGTGAGTCCTGATAAGCCTCTTCAATTGTTCTTCGAAGAGGGACAGGATGAGCGCCAGCAAGAAATGACGCGAAACAGGCTTCGCTTCAAAGGATCGCTCGCTTGTCGGGAGGCGCTGGAGCAATACATTCGGCATATCGTCGAAACGAGAATCCCTTTTAAGAAACTAAGCTTTTTATACAACAAAACAAAGCAAGTCTTTTCCATTCCAGGTGATTTTATTCGCCAATGCTTCCTGGAGCAATTCGCCAATATGCCGTATCATCGACGGGTAGAAGCGCTTCGCAAGCATTTGAAGCAAGAAATGAACAAGCAATTATTTGCCCATTTACGAGAACGAAAAGTCGATTTGGATAAAGAAGGCTTGTACAAATTCGAGAAAATGCTGGAGCAAATCCTGGATACGTACCTGACTTCGTTTCCAAGACTGGAAATCTTCGCAGCTTATCGCGAGCTGATTGCTGACAAGGAATTGCTGCGCAAACTCGCACCTGCTGACATTTCAGACGAAGTTATTCGTGATGTGACTGAGTCAAGTGCTGCGCTGTTTGCAGAGGAGCGATTAGAGCCCGAAGATATCGCGCCATTGCTATACTTGCAGCATATTGTGGAAGGAATGAATAAGGCGGAGCATTTTGATCATACGGTCGTGGATGAAGCACAAGACTTGAGTGCGTTAGAAATAGCTGTCATTGCATTGGCAACCAAGCGAAACTCGCTCACGATCGTGGGAGATATTGCGCAAGGCATTCATAGCTACAGGGGAATTCATGCCTGGGAAGAGTTGACGAAGGGGATATTTGCACAGCTGTTTCCTTCCTATTATACGTTGTCGCAAAGCTATCGTTCGACAATTGAGATTATGCGCTGTGCCAATGAAGTGTTGCGGCAAATTGAATTGCCCGAGACGGTATTGGCAAAACCGGTTTTGCGTCATGGTGAAAAACCAATCATGGTCAAGGCTCGTTCACGAGCGCAACTGTGGGAGGACATCTCTTCGCGTGTGGCAGACTACCAGTCGGAAGGCTTCAAAACGATTGCAATCGTAGCGAAAACGATCCAAGCGAGTAAAAAAGCACATAAAGGCCTGCAAGACAAGATAGCTGATCTGACTCTGTTAGGCAGCAAGGATAACCAATTTCCGGGTGGCGTAACCGTCATGCCTGCTTTTTTAACAAAAGGCTTGCAGTTCGATGTGGTCATTTTGCTGGATGTGGACGCTTATCAAAATAATGAATGGGATGCAAAACTGTTGTATGTCGCGATGACACGTCCAGTCCATCGGCTTGTTATGACACAGGCTGATGACGTTTCTTCACCGTTGCTAAAAGATTTACCGGCAGTGCTGTACACCATGGCTACTGACGAATAAGAATCGACTCATCAAAGAAAACCCTCTGCCTGTACAAAAGCAGAGGGTTTATCTGTATCATGCTTAGTGGTCGCCTGTGTTACCTTTAGAAGGATTCGTAATCACAAAACCTTCTTGTGGCAAGAAGAGGTAATCAATGACGACGCCATCCAGCAATGGCTCATCCTTTTTCACGATCACATCGATCTCTTTATCTGTGGAGATCACTACATCTTCTTCTGTTGGCTTGTCCAGAGCGAGTCCGTAATGTGCATGGTCACCGTGAGCGTGTGTAATATAAACGCGCAGTTTCAACTCTTTGTCTTCTTCTTGCTCGATGATTGGAGCCAATTGCTTGGCAGCGTTACGAGTGATTTTTAGTTTCACAGGTCAAATCCCCTAACTGTATATAAGTTACCCCTCCATCTTAGCAAGAGGGAAATCAGGATGCAATGTTGAAAGTGTTACGATATGTCTAGAGAATGACAACAGGGTGGAAGGAGAGTCATCTATGAAAATCGATTTGCGCAGTGATACCGTTACAAGGCCAACCGAGGAGATGCTTCGGGCAATGGCGGAAGCAGAGGTTGGGGATGATGTTTACCGGGAGGACCCAACTGTCAATCGTTTGGAAGCGATCGCAGCTGAAATACTCGGAAAGGAAGCTGCCCTGTTTGTAACAAGTGGCACGCAAGGTAATCAGGTCGCAGTTTTGACGCATTGTGTCAACGGAGATGAAGTCATTGCGGAAGCGGATTCACACATTTTTTACTATGAAGGCGGCGCAATGTCGGCATTGGCTGGCGTGCAAACACGGACGCTAGTTGGCGAACGCGGTGCTCTGCGTGCAGAAGAGGTAGAGAGAGCAATTCGGGGCAACAATATCCATTTTCCTCGGACAAAATTGATCTGTCTCGAAAATACACATAATCGCGCGGGCGGGGCGGTAATCTCTGTTGCGCAAATGAAGAGCGTCTATGATAGCGCGCAAAAACACGGGATTCCCGTTCATTTAGACGGTGCTCGCCTCTTCAATGCGGCTGTGGCACAAGGGGTTGCAGTCAGTGAGCTAAGTGCTTTTGCCGATACCGTTCAGATTTGCTTGTCCAAGGGCCTGAGTGCTCCAGTTGGTTCCATTTTGGCTGGTGATCGTGCGTTTATCGAAGAAGCGAGATGGTGGAGAAAAAAATTAGGTGGCGGGTTACGTCAGGCCGGATATTTGGCAGCGCCGGGCATCATTGCTCTGACACAAATGACCGAACGGTTGGCAGGAGACCATGAACGGGCACAGCAATTGGCAAAAGGCTTGCGCCAGCTATCGCTTCAGGTGGAGCAAGTCGAGACGAATATCGTGCTGGTGAATACGGGCTCGATTGGACAGACAGCTGTCGCCTTCTTGGAACGTTTGGAGGAAAAAGGAGTGCTCGCGGTCGATTTTGACGAGTATGTCATTCGCTTTACGACGCATCGACACATTAGCGATCAATGTATCAAGACCGTTGTGGAAGCAGTAGAGGAATTATTGGTAACGGTGTAATCGTTTTGTTTCAACCACTTGTAGCCAGTCGAAAAGAAGGACTGGCTTTTTGCTTTGTTGTAATATTTAATTCTAAATAATTAGACAATTTGTACAAAATAAACGTCTATACGCGATCAGTTTTTCGCCATACCGTCTGATTTGTTTCGTCTACACCTGCGTTATCATGGTAGTGTGATAAAGCGAAAGTACTTACCGGTGTATGGAATCGAATCAAGGGGGATGGTCTCGATGAGAAAGAGGAAGAGCTTCATTTTGAGCTGTTTCTTGCTGCTTCAAGTTTTAACAGGATGTAGTACAAGTGAAACGGGGGTAACGAACAAACCGAATGATCAGGCATCTCAAACAGCGCAGCCAACGGGAAAAGAGATGGTTTTGAATTGGAACGCAGACGGCGGAGAGCCTCCGACAGCAGATCCCGGACTTGCTTCCGATGGTACCTCCTTTGATGTCATTACTGCCTGTTTTGAAGGACTGACTCGCTATGGACCAGATGGGAAAATAGCTAACGCAATTGCCGACAGTTATACGGTATCCGAGGATTTGACGACGTACACATTCAAATTAAAAACGAATGCGTTATGGAGCAACGGAGATTCGGTAACCGCCCATGACTTTGAGTTCGCCTGGAAAAGAAATCTCGACCCGAAGACAGCGTCCGAATATGCCTATATGCTTTATTTCATTAAAGGGGCAGAGGAGTTTAACACAGGGAAAGGATCGCATGAAGGTGTAGGGGTTAAAGCATTAGATGATTTTACATTAGAGGTCAAGCTCAATTCGCCAGCTCCGTTTTTTTATGAATTGACGGCTTTCCCGACATTGTTTCCTTTACATAAAAAGACCTTGGAGGCACATCCGGATTGGGCAGCGTCTCCAGACAACTACGTAGGCAACGGCCCATTCAAAATGGAGCTGTGGGAGCATAAAAACAAATTGGTTCTTGTGAAAAACGAGAATTATCATGACAAAGATGCTGTGAAACTCGACAAAATCGTCTGGAGCATGATTACCGATACCAACACAGCTCAAGCGTTGTTTGATTCTGGTGATTTGGATTGGGGAGGGCATCCAAGCTACGTGCTGCCCGTCGACGTGATTCCCGCCTTGCAGGACGAAGGAAAAATCGTAATGGCTCCGTATCCGAACACAGTTGCCGTTACCTTTAATACAACCGTGTCCCCATTTACGAATAAAAAGATTCGACAAGCCTTCTCGTATTCGATCCAACGGCAGCCTTTGGTAGACGGAATTGTGCAGTCAGGGGTACCTGCGGCTTTTGCATGGGTTCCGCCCTCCATGCAACTTAGCGGAAATGACTATTTTCAAGAGGATGTAGAGAAGGCGAAACAGTTATTGGCTGAAGGGTTAAAGGAGCTGGGGCTCTCGACGATGCCTACCGTGACATTCACGTATGGTTCAGGTGACGATCGTCAGAAAAAGCTGGCTGAAGTGCTTCAAGATCAATGGAAAAGAAGCTTGGGTGTTGATGTAAAAATCAGTGGCTTGGAGGAAAAAGTATTTTTACAAAACAAGCGCTCCAAAAACTATCAGTTTGCCTACCGAAATTGGGGTGCTGATTTTAACGACCCCATCAATTTCCTGGAAATTTTCAAGGACAAAACGGTGGGGACGAACGACGCTGCTTGGGAAAACGACAGATACCGGGAGTTAATCGTCCAAAGCTACTTGGAAAAAGATTCGACGAAGCGTAATGCGATCATGCGTGAGGCGGAGACCATTTTAATGGAGGAAATGCCGATTGCCCCTGTGTATTATGGCGCAAGACCGTATATAAAAAATGACAAAGTCAAAGGATTTTTGATCAACCCGTTTGGAGGTAGGGATTTTAAATATACAACTATCGAACAATAAAAAAGAGTCTTGCCGTATCCGGAAACTTGGAGAGCGGCGAGGCTTTTTTTGGTTCCATTCGGCTAACTCACTTGTGTGTAATTCAGAGCCGCCAATGAAATACTATAGCTATCCAACATAGGGGAAAAGAGGGATGGATATGATCTCGGCTAAAGAGCGAGAACGCATTCTCAATCAAATGAAACGGGACGAGAGCAAGATTGTCAACATCGTCCTAAACGACGCCAATCAGGTTGCGGGCGAAATTGAAAAAGCCAACCACCAAGGCATTTTCCTGGTGGATGGCCGGTACTACGGATACGAGGACATCAAAGAAATCAATGGCTCGTAATGGTTACAGACGGGGAGGTGGGAAGAAATAGCGCAAGGCGTCAGGCAACTCTTTTTGCCACAAACCCCAGACGTGATTCCCTGGTTTTTCTCGATAGGACAAGGTTGCTTGTTTGGCCGTAAGAATCTGTTTTGCCTCGCGATTCCAGTGCACGAAATCGAAAGTACCCGTGCTAGTTTCTACAGCGGTCTCATCGAGGCCAACGACCATCCAGATTCGCAGCCAAGATAGACTATCCTGATCCAAAAGTGGATCGAGTGTTGTTTGGAAAAACGCCCCGGACAACGCGAGTACTTGTGGAAAGAGATCGGGACGTTCCAATGCGAGATGCAAAGAAACAGTTCCACCCAAAGAATCTCCTGCCAGTATACGTGAACCAGGATCACGGCGCACAGGATAACGCTCCTCTATGTAAGGAATCAGAGCTTCGGTGAAAAAGCGCTGATAGGCTGCATTTCTCGACCCCGATGGAGAATACTCGCTCGTGCGCTTGTTGCGATCGACGGAGACACCGACGACGATGTAGGGTTCGATACCTTCCTCCAGAATCAATTGATTAGAGATGGTCGCGATTCGTCCCATCGTAAAAAAGTCGTTCCCATCCTGGCAATACACAACAGGGTAAGAAAGAAGCTCATTGTACCCCGGCGGTAGGTATACTTTGACCGAGCGGGGAGTGTCCACGTGGATGCTAGGCACTTCTTCTTTCATGATGGTTCGCTTTACATAATCAGACATCGATTCACACTCCCTGATTGCTCAAATAAAAAACTTAGCCTTGAAAAAAACTGATACAGCTTATATAGTAAATGATAACAGAGAGGAAATAAACCCTGTAATATCAATACTGTAACACATTAAACAGGTATTTTGACTGCAATATAACAGGGTGTTGCAAACGGCGCTGTAAGCCCTTTCTTGCACCATGCAACTTTCTTCTGGATTTTATCAGGGTCACTTCCGCCGCGAATGGCATTCGTCGCTTATCGAGCAGATGCTCAGATAGATGACAAAGGGCAACGCGGAAAAGGATGTCCCTTATTCTAGTGACGAGGTGAATGTGATGAGCGTATCCACTGCTGTTGAACAAACAGAGAACAACGCCCCGCTGCAAATTCTTGCCCCGGATGGTACGGTTGTTCGTCCTGACTTGATGCCTAAGCTCTCCGATGATGAATTGCGTGAACTGATGCGTAAAATGGTATTTACCCGCGTATGGGACCAACGCGCAATCAGCTTGAACCGCCAAGGTCGTCTTGGTTTCTATGCACCAGTAGCTGGTCAAGAAGCAAGCATGATCGGTTCCGAGGCTGCTCTTTCCAAAGAAGACTTTGTCCTGCCTAGCTACCGTGATATTCCACAAATGGTATGGCATGGCTACCCTATGCACAAGGCATTCCTGTACTCCCGCGGACACATCGAGGGTGGCAAAATTCCTGAGGGTGTAAACGTATTGATGCCACAAATCATCATCGCGGCTCAATGTACACAAGCAACAGGTGTTGCAATGGGTTACAAGCTGCGCGGTGAAAAGAAAGTGGCAATCAACTACTTCGGTGACGGTGCAACTTCCCAAGGTGACTTCTACGAGGGTATGAACTTTGCAGGTGTATACAAGCTGCCTGTTATCTTCTTCTCCCAAAACAACGGTTATGCGATCTCCCTGCCGTTCGAAAAACAAACGGCTTCTGAAAATATCGCAGTCAAAGCAGTAGCGGCTGGTATTGCTAGCGAACGCATTGACGGTATGGACATTCTCGCGGTTTACTACGCGGTTCAACAAGCAAAAGAGCGCGGCGTGAATGGCGAAGGTGCGACTCTGATCGAAGCAATGACGTACCGCTATGGTCCTCATACCATGGCTGGTGACGACCCAACTCGTTACCGTACAGGTGAAGAGCAAAGCGAGTGGGAACTGCGCGATCCACTGATCCGTTTCCGCAAGTTCCTCGAAGCAAAAGGCCTCTGGAGCGAAAAAGACGAAGAAGCTGTCATCGAAGAAGCGAAAGCAGCTGTTGCGGACGCAATCAAAAAAGCGGACGAAACGCCTAAGATGAAAGTTTCCGAACTGATCGATGTAATGTTTGAGACACTGCCGCCTGCACTCGAAGAGCAAAAGGCAGAATTCCTGGCGAAGGAGTCGAAATAAGCCATGGCACAAATGACAATGGTTCAAGCCATTACGGATGCAATGCGCGTAGAGCTGAAACGCGATGAAACCGTTCTTGTCTTCGGTGAAGACGTAGGTAACAACGGCGGGGTGTTCCGTGCAACAGAAGGTCTGCAAGCTGAGTTCGGAGAGAAACGCGTTTTCGATACGCCACTCGCTGAGTCCGGAATCGGCGGTTTGGCTGTTGGTCTTTCCGTAAACGGCTTCCGTCCAGTAGCAGAAATTCAGTTCTTTGGTTTCGTATTTGAAACGTTCGATGCTATTGCATCGCAAGCTACTCGTATGCGTTACCGTTCCGGCGGTCGCTTCACGAGCCCAGTTACATTCCGCTCCCCATTTGGTGGTGGTGTGAAAACGCCTGAGCTGCATGCTGATTCTTTGGAAGGCTTGATGCTGCAAACTCCGGGTCTGAAAGTGGTTATCCCTTCCAACCCGTATGATGCAAAAGGACTGTTGATCTCCGCGATTCGCGACAACGATCCAGTTGTATTCCTCGAGCACATGAAGCTGTACCGTTCCTTCCGTCAAGAAGTTCCAGAAGGCGAGTACACGATTCCACTCGGCAAAGCAAACGTAGTAAAAGAAGGTAGCGATGTTACCATCATCACCTATGGTGCGATGGTGCATACCAGCCTGAAAGCAGCAGAAGAAATCGAGAAAGCGCGTGGAGCAAAGGTAGAAGTAATCGACCTGCGCACCATCAGCCCACTCGATATCGATACAATCGTAGCTTCTGTGAAGAAAACAAATCGTGCGATTGTGGTTCAAGAAGCACAAAAAACGTCTGGTGTTGCGGCAGAAATCATTACGCAAATCAACGAGCGTGCGATCCTGCACCTCGAAGCACCAGTACTGCGTATTACAGCACCAGATACCGTTTACCCGTTTGCACAAGCAGAAGATGTATGGCTGCCTGACGTAAAACGCGTAGTAGATGGTCTGACTCAAGTCCTCGATTTTTAATTGAGAAACGGACATAATGGCGGAAAAGTTGAAAGCTTTCCGCCTTCTTTTGGGAAATATAGGCTTACTACTATGGCGAAGTGTTATAAGGAGGAGATACTGTGAGTCGTTTTACATTCAGACTCCCGGAGCTCGGTGAGGGTATCCATGAAGGCGAAATCGTCAAATGGCACGTACAGCCCGGAGATTCCGTAGAAGAAGACCAAGTCATCATGGAAGTACAAAATGACAAGGCGGTTGTAGAAGTACCATCGCCTGTTAAAGGGAAAGTTATTGAGCTGAAAGTAACTGAGGGTACGGTTTCCGTAGTCGGCGATCCACTGATCGAGTTTGACGTAGAAGGAGAAATTCCGAACCTGCCAGACCATGGTCATGGCGATTCCCACGCTGCTGAAGCGGCACCAGCGCCTCAAGCTGCAGACAAAATGGAGCCAGGCTGCGACATCGGTTCCCAAGTGAGTGCAAATGCGAACCAAACTCTGGAAACGCCAATGGCACAAGCAACTGCAACAGCAGTAGCGGCACCAATTGACCGTAAGCATGTGTTGGCTACACCTTCCGTTCGTAAATACGCTCGCGAAAAAGGCGTTCAATTGGCTAACGTACCTGGTACAGGCAAATTGGGTCGCATCACACGCGAAGACGTAGATCGCTTCGTATCTGGCGGAGCAGCAGCACCAGCTGCACAAGCAGTGGCAGCTCCAGTAGCAACTGAGGCTCCTGCAGCTGCAACAGGTGTAGCACAAGCAGCAGCGGCTCCAACTGTTCACCACACACCTCAAGCAGGCGAGCTGGAAGAGCGCGTTCCGCTGAAAGGTATGCGTAAAGCAATCGCCAAAGCAATGGTGAAATCTGCTTACACAGCACCACACGTAACGATCTTCGACGAAGTGGATGTTACAGCGCTTGTCGCTATGCGTAAAGATGCGAAGCCACTTGCTGAAGAGCGTGGTGTGAAGCTGACTTACCTGCCTATGATCGTGAAAGCAGTTGTAGCTGGTCTGAAGAAATTCCCAGAACTCAACGCTTCTATCGACGATGAAAAACAAGAAATCATCTTTAAAAAATACTATAACATCGGTATTGCTACCTCGACAGAAGAAGGCTTGCTTGTTCCAGTTGTGAAATCCGCTGACAGCAAATCTATCTTCCAAATCGCAGGCGAAATCGGCGAGCTGGCGAAGAAAGCACGCGACCGCAAAGCGACTGCTGACGAGCTGAAAGGTTCTACTTTCAGCATCACAAACATCGGTTCTGCGGGTGGTATGTTCTTCACGCCGATCATTAACTATCCAGAAGTAGCTATTCTGGGTGTTGGCCGCATTAGCGAAAAACCGGTTGTGAAAAATGGAGAAATCGCGGTAGGTCAAATGTTGCACCTGTCCTTGAGCTTTGACCACCGCTTGGTTGATGGCGAACCTGCACAGCGTTTCGTCAACTACGTGAAGCAGCTCCTCGAAAACCCAACGCTGCTCGTCATGGAGGGATAAGAGACAATGGTAGTAGGTGAATTTACTACAGAGGTTGACGTACTCGTAATCGGTGCTGGTCCAGGTGGATATGTTGCAGCGATTCGTGCAGCTCAACTTGGTAAAACAGTAGCTGTCGTGGAAAAAGCTGAGCTGGGTGGCGTGTGCCTGAACGTAGGTTGCATCCCTTCCAAAGCGATGATCCACGCTGCACACACATATGAGCACACACAACATACAGAATCCATGGGTATCACCATGGAAAATGTAAAAGTGGATTTTGCTAAAGTACAAGAGTGGAAGAGCGGCATCGTGAAGCAACTGACTGGTGGCGTAGGCTCCCTCTTCAAAGGCCACAAAATCCAGGTAATCCCTGGTGAAGCGCTGTTCGTCAGTGAAAATGAAGTACGTGTATTCCACGGTTATGATGTCAACCGTTATCGCTTCCAGCATTGCATCATTGCTACTGGTTCGCGTCCAATCGA
This sequence comes from Brevibacillus sp. HB1.3, assembly GCF_013186635.1. Taxonomy (NCBI): domain Bacteria; kingdom Bacillati; phylum Bacillota; class Bacilli; order Caryophanales; family Paenibacillaceae; genus Brevibacillus; species Brevibacillus sp. HB1.3. Next base: position 38,012 of record NZ_JABMIT010000010.1, read on the forward strand.
GTTGCCTGCATTCCCGTTTGGCAAACGCGTAATGTCTTCTACTGAAGCGCTGTCCTTGACTGAATTGCCGAAGAGCCTTGTGGTAATCGGCGGCGGATACATCGGTATCGAGCTTGGTACTGTGTTCGCGAAGTTTGGTACAAAAGTTACGATTTTGGAAGGTTCCGATCAAATCTTGCCAGGGTTTGAGCCAGACATGCCACGTTTGGTGGAACGCAAGCTGAAAAAGCTCGACGTTACCATTCATACAAAAGCATTGGCACAAGGAATGGAAGAGACAGAAAACGGCGTGATCGTAACTGCAGAAGTAAAAGGCGAGCAACAAAAAATCGAGGCGGAATACGTACTCGTTACTGTTGGACGTCGTCCGAATACAGATGAACTCGGTATTCGCGATATCGGCATGAACATGACTGACCGTGGGCTGATCGTTGTCGACAAGCAAGGACGCACGAGCATTCCTAACGTGTACGCGATTGGGGATATCGTAGCAGGTCCTGCATTGGCTCACAAAGCTTCCTACGAAGGTAAAGTTGCTGCTGAGGCGATTGCTGGCCATCCTGCTGAAGTTGACTACAAGGCGATTCCAGCGGTTGTATTCTGCGATCCAGAAATCGCAAGCGTTGGAATCAATGAGAAAGAAGCAAAAGAAAAAGGCATCGACTACATTGTAGGTCGTTTCCCATTCGCAGCAAACGGTCGCGCTCTGTCTGTAAATGCAGGCGAAGGTTATGTGAAGCTGATTGCAGAAAAAGAAACGAATCTCGTATTGGGTGCACAAATCGTTGGTCCAGAAGCATCCAACATCATCGCAGAGATCGGATTGGCGATTGAAATGGGTGCAACACTCGAAGACATCGAGCTGACCATCCACGCACATCCAACACTGGGTGAAGTAACAATGGAAGCTGCTGAATTGGCTCTGGGTCGTCCGATCCACGTCATGAAATAAGAAGTCGGAAAAGCCTTGTGCCGGGAATGGGTGCAAGGCTTTTTCTTCCACATCTTCCCCTTTCCACCTGATCATAAATAATGTAAAATAGTGGGAGACAACGTTAGGTGGAGGTCTGCAGCATGGAAATTACGAGTCGGATGATTGATGACTTGCGATTAAAACTAGAGCGCGCAGCAAAAGATGCAGGTTACAATTTTCTTGACCCTGAAATCGTGAGAATCAGCCAACAATTAGATAAATTAATTGTCGCACATATGCAACATGAAAAACGCCCTTCATGAGGGCGTTTTTGGTTGAGTGGGTACTTCTGAGATGGAATAAAGCAAATGGGCATTCCAGCCCTTTTTCGTAAGCGTGGGTTCTTGGGCATAATAATAGCTAGGATATAAAATCAGGTGCTGCGCATCATAGCTAGGACCAGTACTCGGACAGGTAAGCCGATGAGTTTCTGTATCATAGGCAATGGTGGGAGAAATGGATTGCAGATAGGTAGTAAGGGATTTAATTCCTTGTAAAGAGTAATAAATCCGTTCCGCTTCACGAACAAATTTTGGAGCAATCGCCTCCCAATTCGCCTCAAAAAATAGCTGCCAATAAGATGAAACGAATAGGCTGAAACGGCCTTTCACATAATCAGCATCTTCTTCTAAATCGAAGGCAACTACAGGCGCATCATGATGCAATATCCACTCCTCCAAGATCGGTTTTATACTACGCACAAAATGATCGGTGGGAAGTGTTACGAAGTACTCATATTGATCATCGACAGCCATTACACCTTTTGTATGTAAGGGGTCAAAAGAGTCAGGGATCCCATATCGAAAGAGGGGGACAAAATAGCCCCATTCTTTTAAAAGACGGGCAGACTCAAACTGCTCTACTTTTTCTTCCGTCCAATACGCAAATCGCTCGGGAGGTGTCTCTTGGGCAAGTGTATACAAACTAGCAGCCATCTCGTACAGCGGAGAAACACTATAGCTGATCAAATTGGAAAGAGGGCTATGGTTGCCCGGAAGTGGAATGGTGATCATCTTCACTTAACCTCCATCAAGGATACTAAATTTATCATAGTGCATCCTTGTGGGACAATTCAATCATTTTTGATGTAAAAAAAAGGAAGGGTAGAGGCACCTGACTGCTATGGAGCCAGGTGCCATTCCTTATCCTTCTCGTGTTTGAATGGAGCGAGAATGATTTTGCTGCTTCACTTTTTTCGAGCCGGGCTGGGGTTCGCCAGTCTGTTCTAGCGGGCGGGCTACATTATTGTAAGTTTGATGCGGATTTTCATCTAGAATATGGTCCTTTTCCATAAAATCAACTCCTTCTTTACCTAGTTTGGCGTAAACACATGATGACGAATCATAGGAAATGCTGGTATTCTATAATGAGGTTGTTGCAAACAGGTATGGTAAGGAAGCATGTCCACATTTAGAAGGAATTGATATGTTGTCAAAATTACAGAATGGCACGATACTGTTTATAGAACATAATATTTATTATGTAAACAATAAACGAGCTCTGCTGGTCTGGAAGGAGCGAGAACTATGCCAGTCTTAATCGCCCCCGTATTCAATTCAACAACAGCACAGCCCGTTCGGATCGATTTGCCTAATTCGTACACGCTCATATCTGGCGCGAAGAGGCCATATGAGATCGCATCTCGTTTTTTACGCAATGAGATGGACGAGAACAAGCGAACCTTTGATTTGCGTGTAGATCCCAGCAGTTTATTTTTAGTTGGGGATCACGAAGAGATGAAAGTAACGGATGATCGGGTTTGGATTGAAGAAATCGAAAATAAGCTGAATCTAGCGTGCACAACGGGGACTTGTTCGATTCCTTACATCATCACCGTCAATGGCAATATGTATGGTATTACGTATTTAAAGCGATCGCTTGATGGTGACAAGTACTCATTTGATGATGAAACAGCGGGTATTTTTACTTCATTAGTGGAACAGAAGCTGCCATCCCTTGCTTTTCGTCGCTATGCGCTCTCACTGGAGAAGAAAAACTACGAGGATCAGTTGTTGGATCTGTGGATTGCATTAGAATCTTTATTCGTTCCCGATGGCAAAAAAGGCGAGATTACCTATAAATTGCGTGTCCGAATGGCGTACTATTTTGGAGAAACTGCTTTGCAGCGTGAACAGATTGCACAGTTTGTAAAAAAATCGTACAATCATCGCTCAGAGATTGTGCACAGCGGAAAGCTGTTTGGTGACAAGCTGGCAAAAGAAGTCACGATTCTGAGGGCGATGACAAGAGCCGCGATTTTGAATATCGCCGGGGAAAGCATCAACCTTCAGGATATGCGTGTCAGGCTGGACGAATTGGCATTTACAGGCGAATCTTATGTGGCAAGGTACGCTCCTACTTTTTTTGAAAGAATTTTGTTGTAAGCCTCATAGAGGAAACAGATCAGGAGGAAGAATAGAGCATGAGTGTTTTGATTGTAGAGAATTTGTCCCATGGTTTTGGGGACCGTGTTTTGTTTCGCGATGTATCTTTCCGTTTGCAACCGAATGACCGTGTAGGACTCGTAGGCGCAAATGGTACCGGAAAATCAACGATGATGGGGATTTTGACAGGTCAAAACTTGCCTGATAACGGTCGCATTGAATGGATGCCCAAAATCGAATACGGGTATTTGGACCAGCATACCAAGCTGCAAGCTGGTAAAACGATTCGTGACGTACTCAAGGATGCCTTCCTGCCGTTGTTGGAGCAAGAGGCTGAACTGATGACGATTGGTGAAAAGATGGCTGAGGCATCTCCAGAGGAACTGGAAGAATTGCTGGAGCGCATGGGCGAAATTCAAGACAAGCTGGAAACGAGCGGCTTTTATTTGATCGATGCAAAAGTAGATGAAATCGCCAACGCTTTGGGTTTGAGTGCAATCGGTTTGGAGCGCGATGTTGCATCCCTCTCCGGTGGTCAGCGTACCAAGGTTCTTTTGGCAAAATTGCTGCTGGAAAAACCAACTGTTCTGTTGCTGGATGAGCCGACAAACTACTTGGACGAAGAGCATATCGTGTGGCTGAAAAACTACTTGAAGGAATATCCTTACGCTTTCATGCTGATTTCCCATGACACGTCCTTCATGAACGAAGTCGTGAATGTGATTTATCATTTGGAATTTACCAAGTTGAATCGCTACACAGGGAACTACGAATCCTTCCTGGCACAGTCTGAGACAAAACGCAGTCAGCACTTTGACGCATTTGAGAAGCAGCAGGAAGAAATCGCTAAAATGGAAGACTTTATTGCGCGCAATAAGGCACGTGCGTCTACTACCGGCCGCGCGAAGAGCCGTCAAAAGCAGCTCGATAAAATGGATCGCATCGACAAGCCGGAGACGGCTGCGAAACCTTCGTTTATCTTTAAGGAATCCCGGGCAAGTAGCCGTTTTGTCATCGAGGCTGAAAACCTGGAGATCGGATATTCGCATGCATTGCTGCCAAAGCTTAGTGTGAAGCTGGAGCGCGGTGAAAAAGTAGCGATTGTCGGCATGAACGGTGTCGGTAAGTCTACTCTGCTGAAAACGTTGCTGGGTGTGATTCCTCCGCTGGGTGGAAAGCTGGAGAAAGGTGATTTCCTCCATCCTGCTTACTTCGAGCAAGAAGTTAAGGCGAAGCCAATTACTGCACTTGATGATGTATGGAATGAATTCCCTTCCATGAATAACCATGAGGTTCGCGGAGCGCTGGCACGTTGTGGCTTGAAAAATGAGCATATTAATCGTAACATGAACGCTCTGTCCGGGGGCGAGCAAGCAAAAGTTCGTCTCTGTAAATTACTGCAACGCGAAAGCAACTGGCTGGTATTTGACGAGCCGACGAACCACTTGGATGTCGTCGCCAAGGAAGAGCTCAAACGCTCCTTGAAGGAGTTCAAGGGGACTGTCCTTCTCGTATGCCACGAACCTGAATTTTATGAGGATTGGGTTACACAGACGTGGGATGTTGAGAAATGGAGCTTGGAGCAGGCAAAAACACCAATTAAATTGTAAAAGCAAAAACAGGCAGCCACCATCGGGTGAGACTGCCTGTTTTTTTATGTGAGCGACGCATTCCGCATACGGATCATGGAAAAGTGCAGACTGCTTTGTAGCAATGAATCTCGGAGCGGCATCAACGAAGGGGTAATTCGCAATTCAATATCCGATTGGCTAAGACAGTGTACGAGGTCACCTAATGGCCTTACGTCTAGTGGCAAAACAGTTTCCTCTGACAAATAGTAGCCTGCACCTTCGTCCCAGCTATAAAAAGATTCTGGAGAGAAGGTATATTCATACAGCGCTGTTTGTGTAAGCGCGGGATACCATTTGCTTTCGATCGCAATAACCATTTTGGCGCTCGTCAAGCCAAGAAAGCGCTCCACGTCTGCCGGTTCAGAATTTGCTTTTTTGTAAAAGCAAATCCTCGGGCAATCTCGCGGTAAATAATACATTGGAGCTCGTTTTTCATCAATCGCCCATACAGCCGGTGGAAGTGCGGGGTGAGAGGGGTGCGCACGTGGCTGAAAAATCGTAATGGCCGGGTCTTCACTATAGTGAAACAATTTGACCATCAATCTGAAACCTCCTTAAAATCACCTTAGCCATTTTCTAAAAAACTGCCCACGCATTTGGCAAATAGCGGCCTCGATGATAGGGAGAAGACGTCTTCGTGATGGCCTCACCATTGTGCAGCATCATGGAGCTGGAACCTCCGTCCATAGCCATTGCCGTAACCACACCTCGCTCAGCCAATAGCTCCGCCATGTCGTTCATACTTGCCCCGATGGAATGCCCGGGTTGGCGACCGTCAATGACTGCAAATACAATCGTCCCGTCTTCTTTTTGTCCAATCGCGGTACGCGGTTGAATGCCCCAACTCTTGGCAGGCTTTCCTTCAAACATATTTTTCCCGTTTACAATTAACTGCGGACGGAAGCTCACAGCGTCACGCACGCCCATATTCACGAGTTGTTCGGCCGAATAGCTGCCCGTAATCAGTTTACCGTCATAGGTAAGCCCTAACGCAGTTTCTCCGCTTCTCGGGTTGTAGCTCTGCAAAATCTTTCCGTCGTGGATGACGACGCCGTAAGCTCGTGCTCCTTTGCCGTAGCCGTCTGGGTCGGCGAATCCACTCGCATTGACAATCCCGATGGCTCCTGTTTTCTTTACAAACTCATCGAGCAAATCTCCACGGTCCTTGCGATTCGTGACGACGAGCCGTACTCTGCTCGGGTCGCTAATGTACATGACTTTTCCTTTAAAGTAATAACTGCCTTTCGAGACTTCAATATCCTCGATCTCGATTAGCTCTTTTGGTTTCTCGGGAAGTGTAACGGTTACCAGATTCGATCCTCTTGGAATAGCAGGTCCTGCCATGGCTGAGCCTGTATCCTCAGAATTGATAACGGTCGGATGTGTAATTTGCTCCTTTAGTTCTTTCAGTTTTTCATCGGGTAAAAATGTATAAGGGGCCCAGTAATCGTGCTGGGTTGTCAGCAAAGTACCTGCCGCCCACTCGCGTAATTCTACGCCGTTTTTCGTTCCAAATAAAAAAATAATTCCCAGAAGAGCCAAGGTTGTAAAGGTTAAGGCTGTGCCAAGCATCCATTTCTTAACCCAACGCCATGGTCTTTTGCGGTTGGCTCGCTTACGTGAGCGAGTCCGAGACAACGTCTCCATTCATGATTCACATCCATCTAACAAATTGTACTAGAGTTATCATTCCTATATGAAGAGACGCATGACCGGGAAAAAGGTTTCAGGAAAATAATATGTGATCAGCCTGGTCAAAATAAGAGCAGGGGGTGATAGGTGTGCGTGACTATGATGCGGCGTTTCAAAAGGAAGTAGAGGAGTACATGGAAAGTCCAAAAGGGACACGTAACCAAACCACCAGCCGGGACCGTCAAGACCAGGGTGAGAAGCAGGAAACCCGTTTCGATTCCAATAACGGGTAGAAGGAAGGTCAGGCGAAGTCCAATGCGGATTTCGCCTATTTTTTTTATCTGGAAAAGGACCTTGACTCACGAGGACTGGCTTACCTCTGTATTCTACCTGCAAAGTGTGGTAAGCTTACCCAATGCACGACTTTATGCCAGGAGGGTTTTTGTGAGCACCACGTTTGCAGATTTACAAATTAGCGCACCGCTGTTGACTATATTGCGAGAGCGAAAAATGGAAACACCGACACCAGTACAGAGTGAAGCCATCCCGTTGATTTTGGCTGGTCGAGATGCCTTGGTGGAGTCTCCGACAGGGACAGGCAAGACGTTTGCTTATCTACTGCCGATTTTATCGAAAGTCAATATGGAGCAAAAAGATGTACAGGCCATTGTGCTTGCACCGACGCATGAGCTCGTTGTTCAGATTGCGCGGGAAGCAGAAAGCCTTCTGCCAGGGAAGGACACGGCCGTGTTGTCCATTATTGGCGGTGTCGATGTGAAACGCCAAATCGAGAAACTGAAAAAGAAGCCTGTATTGATCGTAGCAACACCAGGAAGGCTCTTGGAGCTGATTGAGCAGCGCAAGCTAAAGGTCCATGAAGTGAAGACAGTTGTTGTCGACGAGGCAGACCGTATGCTGGATGCAGGCTTTGGCAAGCCAGTCCAAGAGGTTATGAAAAAAACACTGCGTGATACGCAACGACTGTTATTCTCAGCGACAATCGCAGAGGAAGTCGTACATACGGCTGAGATATTTACAAAAGACGCTGCAGTTATTCGCGCAGCAGCACCAGAAGGCGCCGCTGGAGTAGCGCACATGTATTTGGTCACCGATCCACGCAAAAAGGTGGATACTCTCCGGCGTTTGCTGCGCCTCGTCAATGTTCGCTCCTCCATTGTTTTTGTCAACCAAATCGAAAAAGTGGACGAGATTGTATCGAAGCTCAATTACCATCATTTGCCGTGCAGACTCTTGCACCGTGATGCTACGAAAGAAGAGCGTGCCCGCACCCTGCAACAATTCCGGGACGGAGCATTCCCCGTGTTGATTACGACGGATGTATCGGCACGTGGCATTGATATTCCAGGTGTGGAATGTATTGTGCATTATGATCCTGCATCAGATGCGGATACGTACATTCATCGCAGTGGCCGAACTGGGCGAATGGGACGTGCCGGACTGGTATTTTCGATCGTTACGCCACAGGAACAGTTCATCGTCCAAAAATTTTCCAAGCAAACAGGCTTGCCTATCGCTGAAAAATTCATGACCCACGGAGCGCTGGAAGATCCGCGTCCTGTACGAAAGCCCGCGCCAGCACAAAAGTCAGGAGCTCCAGCCAAAAATGCGAGCCCTGCCAAACGGAATCAAAATCGTGCACATAAGAAGGGCAGCTTTGGAACAAAGTAGGACAAGAAGCACACAACTTGTCTGCAGGAGGTTTCCATGCGCAAAGATCGGTTATATGAAGAGGATTTGCTGGTAAATGGCACAGTTGGTGGAGAAGTTCTGACGAAACACGAACGACAAGTGCTACGCCAGGAAGCAGGGGAACTGAAGGAAAAGATGGAACAGGCGAAACAAGAGCCGATTGCCGAATGAAGGACGAAGAAGAGCAGGGAGAATCCGTGAGGTCTACGGATGCCCTGTTCTTTTTTTATGGGAGTGGATCAAATAGCGATTTAGCTCTTCTAGCCAGTCCTGAACGCTCTCATAAGGGGCGTCCATTTGTAACAAACGCCGAATCATTATGCGAATCGGAGGAGATAAAGAAAGCTCCTCTTCCCAGCTTTTTTCTGGTGCGTCTGGTTCCGATTCGTATCCTGAATAGAGCAAAAATAAAAAGAAATGTCCTAATGCATACAAATCACTGGAAGGAGCGACTTCACGCTTCAATTGTTTTTCAGATGGGTAGGCAAACAGGGTATCAGCTGTGTAAGTCGGTCGATCACCAACGAACCTGGCGAGGCCAAAATCAATCAAGTACGGCTTGTCCCCTTTCCAGATGACGTTGGGAATCCGTACGTCGCGGTGAATCACATTTTGTTTATGGAGGTAGGCCACGAGCTCCCCGATTTGGCGGATCCATTGGGCGCATGTTTGCTCATCAGCCACGATGTTTTGATCAAACAACATGTCTTCGAGTGTTGGGCCTGCTAGATAAGTCATGACTATAAACGAGTCTTGCCGGTAAGTAAAGGAATCCAGACAGCGAGGGATTTGCGGATGCGAGAGGGACATCAGCACCTTTTTTTCATACGCCTGCATGGCTTCTCCTTTTGGTGTGTGACGCAGGCTTGGTTTCACTTGCTTTAGCACAACCTGATTACCTGTAGGGTTGTGCGTTGCGAGATAGGCAATCCCGTAGCTTCCCATCCCCAGTACTTTTGTTATTTCATAGTGTCCTGCCAGGTGGCCGGGCCGATATGGTTTATCGCGTATTTTTTCGTTCCACCATGACTTCATACGAGTCCACATTGTCTGATTTTCCCCTCCTCCCTTCATCTTATCATGATTTGAAAAAGCTGACCTTTTTTTCAATAGGTTTGCTATAATCAGTTCGTTACATGCAGACAGGAGCGAAGGGTATGAATTTTACAATTGACTGGTTATCCTTTTATCTGATGGAACAGCCTGAAGAAGAGGATGGCATAAAACAAGTGCGGATGACGCGCTATTTGGGCCATGATGAATATCAGAAAAGCGAGCTGAAAGATTTTCTCGATGGGGAATTCGCCCGAATTGCGAAAAGAAAAGTCGAGATGAATCCAAAGACAGAAGGCACGCCGACAAAACTGGGTCAATTTGTGCTGGAGCCTGGACATCCATTGGACTCGAACCCCAACTATGCCCTCTTGAATCGATTGTTGGCAGCGGAGACACCAGGGGAGAGCAAGGAGCCCTGCCAGGAGTTGATTCAGTCGTATTTGCGAACCTCTCAGGTGAGAGGCGGGGTCATGATTGTGGTGCGGACGAGGCTCGATCTGATTGATGAGCGCTATGTCTTTATTTTAAAATGCGATTTCGAACAAAAAACAGCAGTCATCACAGACGAGAAGAGCCTCATATCGAATGTGCGCATGGCGATTAACGCCAAAAACATGAAATCGCTGATGTATCCGTATATGATCGAATCGGGAATGAATGATCCTTATCACGTGAAAATTCATCAGTTCTCCCATGCACGGTATTTCGAGGAATTTCTTCGTTTTATCGAGTATCCGCAAACGATGACACAGATCGTTTCTGAAGAAGTCATTTCATTGGCGAGACAGCACATTGAATATACGTATCCCGAAGCGTCCGAAGAGCGGGTACGGGAAGAGGAAGCCATCGAACTCATTGCCGCAAGTCCTAAGCGGGAGCTCGCAGAAAAATGGGAGCATGAGACTGTGATGGAAGCGATGCAAATCATTACAGATCGCCAACCAGAGGTCGAGTTGAAGTTCAAGCTGGATCATATGCAGATTCGCACATTATTGGCCGATTACGGTACCAACCTGCATATCGCCAAAGTAAACGGGCGTTACCTGGTATTGTTAGAAGGCGAGCAGCTACAATTCGAGCGTGGCATGTCCCCTGTTGAGTTTTTAAAGCCAAAGGCATTGACGGACATCGTGAAAGAAATCGAAGAGCGAAGCCAAAACGTTGCGTATACCCCAATGAGCACGCCAACGGAGGACGACGATAATCCACCTTGGTAATAAACGAGGAAGGGAGTGATTGAGTTGGATCGACAACTGAAAGTAATCGGTCAAGAGCATAACATTTATCCGGTTTTGCGCCATGCCTCGATGATCAACAAGTACCCGGAGCGGTGGGTTGTGAAGGAACATACAGCAGACACGTACGTCCTGTACGCCCTAGATCAAGGGGAAGGCTACGCATTGATTGAGAAGAGGGTGTTGCAGGAAGCAGGCTGGACGAGCGAGCAGCTTCATTCATACGCGATGGAAAACTTGCGAAAGCTCCCCTTTTCAGTGAAGTCACAAGAGGTAGGGGGCCAGCGCATCCATTTTATTAGTCCGACAGACGGTTACGCGGCAAGCCGAATTTTGCTGGATTCATTTCTGGCGGAAATGGATCAGAAAAAGCAAGGAGACTCGCTTGGTGTCGCGATTCCGCATCAGGATGTGCTGATTGTGGCGGATATGGCAGGGGAAGCTGGAGCCCATCTGTTAGCTCGTCTTACTTATGATTTTGCATCCAAAGGGCAAGTGCCGATTTCTGTCTTGCCTTTTTATTGGGAGGAAGGGGAATTGACCCCATTTCTCGTAGTGACGCACGACTCGGGTACAAAAATTGAAAGAAAGTAGAACAAGCGCGGGGATAGACTTCCCGCGTTTTCTATACGGTGGAAAATCGGAGGAAACCCTCGAATGAAAAATTTCATGATTGGTCAATACGGAGGTTTTGATCAGGCAAAATACGCACGAGATTTTAAAGAGGGCTTTTACGGAATAGAGGCATGCTTATTTGAGTCGGAGATGGATATCCGAATTTTGCAGCGCGAATCACAAGCAAAAGGATTTGCGGTCGGTGTTCATTTTCCGCTGCGTGCAGGTCAATCCAAGCTGCGGGATGCTCTATTCATGGATGCTCATGATCAGACGAGAGCAGAGGCGTTTGAAAGGATAGAGAGGGAACTGGCGTATATGGCATTCCTTTCGCCAACCTATGTCTTATTCCACTATCCAAAGCCTGTCATTTTGGATGATCGTGTCGACTGGAATGTTTGGCGTTTTCATGATACGCGAGACTATGTTTGGGAGCAAGTGTTTGCGTGGTTGGCTGAGAAAGGCAAGGAGTTTCACTTCACACCAGTCCTTGAATTCGATGCACTCAACCGATATGTGTATGAGACAAAATTTTTAGAGGACTTGCTGCAGAAATATCCAACGATCAAGCTCTGTCTCGATACGGGCCGATTGTTCTTGCAAGAAAAAATCGACCCGTGTTTCGATGCGCGCAAGGTCATCCAAACGTATACGAAATATGCGTTTAGCATTCATTTGAAAAGTATGAAGGTGACCGCGAGTGGGGTAGAATTCGTTCACTTTCCCGTTCTTCCCGAATCGAAACCAGAAGAGGGGTGGGCACCGATTGAGGACTACCTGACAATCATCCGGAAGGAAAACCCGCACGTAAAGATCATGTTCGAGCATCGTTCCGACCAAGTAACAGACGAACAGCTCGAGCGTTGCTATCGTTGGGTAAAGGACCTCCTATCTGAACCTCATGAATCCACTTCAAGTAGTAACTCAATATAGCGTCCGGCATCTTGAATGAGCCAGTACGGGTACCTGGGACCGTGTATGTACAAATCTGTAGCTGTCACGAGCATGGTTCTCACCCGTGTTTTATCACCCATCAACTGCGCGCATACCCCCATCGTCATCCAAGGGTATACATCACCAGTCTGAAACGTATCAAAATGCGGGAAAGCGTCTGTGATCCTTTGGTAGAGTAGCGAAGCCGTTTTGGCATCTGTCATGCTGTAGACAATGGGAAACGCTTGGGAAGTGACGTCAGGGTACCATTTTCGCCAGCCGGGATACGTACGATCATACATGGCATACGACTTGCGAATCCGACTGTACATTCCACGGATGCCGAGCTCACAGGCTCTCGCTCGTGAAGCCGCTTCCTCGGCAGCTTCCACATCTCCGATCAACGAAAATAAATACGAAGCATCTGCCAGTCCTTTTGCCACCTCGCAATTGTCCATCAAATATTTGACCCGATACGAATGCTTCGCCCAGGTCAGACCGTCCTTCTGTTGAAGACGGGCCACTGCTTGGAGAAGTGACAAGAGTGCAATGTGGTTGGCATACAGCCAGTCCATACGCCCCGTTGCTCGTATCCATTCTGCTAGCAGGCTAAAATAGGTGGTGTGGTAGCTATCCTCGCTATCATTTGTGCCAGTATCGACTTCTCTGTCCTGTTCCAGACGAAAATCATTGATATAGCCGTCCGCATTCAGGTTTTGCAAATACCAATCGAGATGACCGCGAACAGCCTCTACCTCCTTCATACGGATGAGGGAAACAATTCCGAGGTTAGTAAAGTACGGATTGATTTGGTCACGTTGGGGGCCAAGGCGAAAGGTACCACTCGGCAATTGGCAGGATAGCAAAAAACTTGTTTGATCCAATGCCATTTCTTGCAACCATTTTTCCATGAGGCTGACCTCCTCTCGAAGCTACGTGATTGCTGAGACGAGTTTGACTCCGTATTCGATCCATTGCAGCGAGCGCACATAAGAATCACTGTCAATGGAAGGCAGTGAAGCGGGTTCTTTCACGACCTTGTGCCATTTTTCATCTCGAAACCAATCTACCCCATCTGCCGGATCGTGTCCATAATCAGCCCATGCATCCTGAAGACGGGGACTGTATATCTTCGGGCTTCCTTCTAGCAACTCATGTCCATCCAAGCGTAGTTGGTACTCATCATCTGCGGTGGAAGGAGTAGGATGAGGTGTGAACAAATGCGGCCAATAATCTGCTCGGGAGCCTGTATGAGGAATACGAGAGCAGTAGGAGACCATTTTTTCGAAGCGAAAAGAATCCCCAAACAATTGCTGATATAACGTTTTTCCGATCTGAATGCGGTTTCTGATGTCGGGAAAATGATGAACATGTAACCCGACCAAACTAAGCCGGCGATCAGTAGAATGCGCTTTATAGGGAATGAGCACTTGATTCATAGAAAGAGCAGATTGAGCAACGAATGCAAACGAACTGAAAATGCGATTTAGTGTAAACGGCTTCTGTACGACGCGTTGTTCGATATATTGCTGTTCATTGACGATGAGAGCATGTGTTAGGCGCGCGCTGTCTTTGGTTGCGAGGAACTCTTTCCAATACGATTGCATAAAGACTGAAACACCAAGTGGTGCTAAAAGCTTTGTTAAATCTGTTCCCGTTCGTTTCATCTCCGCATACAGAAGCAATTGCGGATAGGCATCGTGAAAAATCAGCCAGTTGGATCTTTCCAAAAACCAAAAAAACGGCTCGATTGCTTGTGCGTCCATAATAAGCGGGAGCCATTCTCCTTTTAAATCGGTCATGTTCCACCCGCCATTTCGTGAGACCAGATGGGCCAATAACGCCCAGTGAACCTCTTGGTGCTCGAGATAAAAGGCGAGGTATGCTTGTGTGCGGGTGACATTGTTACGATTGGCTTTGGTTGTTGCTTGTCTGATGTGAGCAACCAGGTGTTGCTCGGAAATTTCCGTTACGGTCGTATCTGTCATGTATGGGTAGCTCCTTGTTTTTTCACATGGAAAAAAGCAGGTCCACTGGGCGACCCGCTTTTTATTCAACCAATCATTTCTAGTACGAGAAGCCGAACGAGTAGTTTTTCCTTGGCTTCCTCCCACGTATTCGCAAAAATGACAACGAGCTCCGATTGGAACTCCGTTTCCGCGACAAAAATCCCATCTTGTTCGTAGATGTTCATAGATGATCGTCCTTTCAGCTGCCTTTCAAGCATTGTATGCTATCATGAAAGAGATGATGCATTCAGCATGCTGGAAAATCATGAGAAGGGTGGCATCAAACATGATAGTAAAAGTGACAAAAGAGGCCGAAGAACGCATGGCCAGTACAGATAAGCCCATTCGGATCAACGGTGAGCTAGTCGGTGGCTGCGGGATGAATGTAGAGTATGCGCTGTGGTGGGATAGCCAAGGTCCAGAGGATGAAGTCTACCAGGTCGATTCTTTGACGTTTCTGCTAGATCGCGAAACAATTGCCTATATCGGATCTGATCTGCTTACGATTGATTACCGTGCACAGCAAGGCTTCCGCATGGTTACACCACAACAAATTTTGGCCTACGGTCTTCAGCTAAAAGAGCGCTGGAGTTAATCACTTCGGGAGAAATTGCAAGATAAAGGCGAGAATTCCTGCTGCAATTAAAGGACCGACTGCAACACCACGGAAAAAAGTGACACCAGCGATTGTACCTAGCAAGAGGCCAGTAACGATCAATGGATTTTGGGACATCAAGTACGTTCCTTTTCCCGCCAGGTAAGCCACAAACATACCGACGGCGACGGCCAGTAACGAATGCCAATTTGTAAAAATCTCCAAGATGGACGAAGGATTAATCTTGCCGCTTGCCAGCGGTGTCATAATGCCAATCGTCAGTATAATAATCCCGAGCTGTAATCCGTGCTGCTCGAGTAGAGGGAAATATCGTTCCAATGACAGGAGCCTCATTAAGAGAAGAATCGCTACGGCAATGGATACGGTTGCGTTGTTGCCGATAACACCGAGCGCTAGGAGTACCAAAAGGATGATAGAAATCCAGTCCATATGCGGGTTGGCTCCCTTTCGTTTTTCTTAGTATATCCATCTGCTGTGGCATGTGCCCGGGCAAGAAAAAAGAGATCGGCATGCACAAGTGTGCGAGTGCCGATCTCTTTTTTCTAGTCGAACCATAGTTCCAGCATTCCTACTGGAAAACCTGTCTGCTCGTCCGAATCAGGGAAACGTCCCCAAGCAAAGACGCCGTTGAAATAATCGATTGTAAATGGCTGATCGTAATCAGGCACGCTGTATTTGCTGCCGATTCTGAACTCACTTGTTCCTAAATAGTACGATTTCGCCATAAAGTACTTTTGTGTAATGATCGCAAGCTGTGAGTGATCACCAAGCTTCTTTTTCTCTTTCGCTTCTACGTGCAGGCGCTCCATTTCCTCCTGCAGCTCTGCGAGTGTCATTTGACTGTACAAACGCAACGGACTGCCCCCTTTCCATACAGGTATATTGTAGCAAAAGACAAGGTGTTATGTCTGTATACGGGTTTGAGAATAAAAAAGGGGCACTCCCAGTTGGGAATGCCTAATTATTGGGGGCGATTGAGAAAAAGAACGACTGATTGTTCTATGACTGGTTTGCTCTCACCCAAAACAGTCAATCAATCAAAGCTATTAGCGTAGGCATACTCAGATTGAATGATCGATCTAAACATGCTTACGTTAAAAAGTCATCCAAAGAAGATAATCGAACCTTTTCTCAATGCGTTGAAAAAGTGCTTACTCCTACAACATAGCAAGCAAAAGTAAAACATCAATTAAATAAAAATAAAGTATTATTAAATCTTTTTCTGTAAGTAGCGCGTTAACGAGCAAAACGATGGTTACCGATCTCAACCGTTACAGGACGTGACCAAATCCACTTGGATGTAGCGGTATCTGGGTTAAAGAAGTACAGGGAACCGTTGCTCGGATCCTTCCCATTCATCGCGTCCTGGACCGCTTTTCTCGTACTATCATTTAACTTATGTGTCAAATTGCCGTCATGGACAGGCGAAAATGCATTGGGAGCATAAATAACCTCCCGTACCGTATGTGGAAAATCATCTGAAGCAACCCGATTCAATACAACGGCAGCAATCGCTACCTGTCCTTCATACGGTTCTCCCCGGCCTTCCGCATACACTAACCGGGCGAGCAGTTCCATATCCCTCTCCGAAACTTTCACTTTCCCATTGCGAACTACTCTTGGGCGACTATCACGACTAACCTGCACAGACTCGCGTTTTCCTGCTGTAACAGATGTGATTGGTTTCTTTTCCTTCTTCGAAACTTGTTCCGATGGCAACGTTGTACGATCGAGAACAGGGAGGATTTGTACTGGTTGTGGTGCCATTGCACTTGTCGGTGTGACAAATAAGCATAGCAGCATCAATCCAAAACTGTTCAAAAAGAAGAAAAAGCGCGTTGGCGCTTCTCGTGACAACATAGTGTGAACCACTCCTTTTCGCTTTTTGCGTTTTGATTGCGGAAGCGAATCAGGTCTTTTGCAAGTCTATCGATCTTAATGGAGTGGTTCAAGAGGGAAATGGTGCCATAGAACTATTTACAAAACAAAGTAGTTCGTGAAAGTGTTTTCATAAACAGTGGTTTCCTCGATAAAAAAAGCCACTTTCCCATTGAGAAAGTGGCTTTCATGTGCAGTTTGAGGCTGCTCTTATTTTTCCGTAATGGCAATGGATTTAATGGTAATCGTTTGCTCTGGAACACTTGGTTCACCCGTTTGTGGGTTTTTCTTTACTTTTGTTCCGGCAATTTTTTGAACGATATCCATACCACCCGTGACTTTTCCGAAAATCGTGTAGTTCGGAGAGTTGTCCAATCCTTTCACGTCAGGTCCAGAACCAATGAAGAATTGGCTACCATTCGTGTTTTTACCGGAATTCGCCATGGCAACCACTCCTGGTTCATATTTATGACCATTTTTCAATTCGTCTTCAAACGTGTAACCAGGACCACCCATGCCAGATGCCATAGTATCGTCGCTGCCCTTACTTGTTGGATCGCCTGTTTGAATCATGAAGTCTTTGATGACGCGGTGGAACTTGATGCCGTCATAGAACTTTTCCTTTGCGAGGAAAACAAAGTTATTGACTGCTTTAGGGGCATCCTTGGCAAACAATTCAACTTTTATGTCTCCCATGTTAGTGCTGATCGTAGCTTCATACTTCTTACTTTGATCAATTGCCATTGCAGGGTAAGCAGTATATTTTCCTGGAGTTGCTGGATGTGCTGGTGTTGTGTCAGCAGGCTTTTGTGGTTGAGTAGGCTGTGCTTCAGGAGATTGAGATTCGGGTGCAGCGGTGTTGCTACATCCTACCAGTAGGCTTATTGAAAGTAAAATTGAACTTACTGTTAATAAAATGCGTTTCATTGATCTTCATCCTTTCGATGCTCGTTTTATACCCCACACCACATTATAATAAAATGATACGTATGGTCAAACTTTGGCAAGGATGTGTAAATGTTGAGTAAGAGAACGGATATAGAACATATACAATTTTTTTAGAGAAAATGGGTACAAGTTACTAACTGAGGAATATAGAAATCAAAAACCAAAATTAGAAACAGAATGCCCACAGGGGCATAAATACCAACATATGCACAGGCAGGGGACAAATATTCTCTGCTGAAGAAGTTCAACAATGATTTGAACCTTTAAAGAATACTTTTCAGCGTTTAAGACATTTTAGCAAAGATCCATATTGCAGTACTTGCATGAAGCAATCTGCCAAAGAACAAAGGAGAGCAAATGCAGAAGAAATGAAGTCGAAAATATGGTTCTAATTTGGTATTTGGGATTAAATATTGCACATACGATCTCTAATGCCAAGCAACATAGAGGTGATAAATATGTCACGCTCTTATCGTTTGATAAATGGACAAACTTGTACAGCCCTAGATCAGCAAAGCCACTCTTC
The DNA here is from genome assembly GCF_013186635.1 of Brevibacillus sp. HB1.3. NCBI lineage: Bacteria > Bacillati > Bacillota > Bacilli > Caryophanales > Paenibacillaceae > Brevibacillus > Brevibacillus sp. HB1.3. The sequence goes on from NZ_JABMIT010000010.1 coordinate 56,158, forward strand.
GGAGAGGCTTTTCTTTTTAGGGTGTTGATTTCTTAATTTTACTCAGCAGCTGGAATAGAGGATCATTTTAGTAATTTGGTAGGAATCTCCTTCGAGGAGTATTTCTGTGAACTTGAAATTTTTGGAATTTTAATTTAGTATGGGTCAGAAGTAGTAAGTGTAAATAAATTTAATAAATGGAAGGTGAGTTCATTGAAATCAAGATTAACAATCACCATTCTACTTTGTTTCACACTCGTTGCTTGCACACAGAATAATGATAAACAGCCAATGAAGATCCCTGTAGAAATTTCAGAAGTAAAAACATTCTTGAATGATATTCAAGCAGAGAAACCACTCGGCATACAAGGTAACAAGATGATTGTTGATTGGACACCTGACGCATTGGATGAATTAGATAAAAAGATGGATGAATTACTTCCAACACTTGAGCCTGTTGAAAAAGTAAAGCTCGAAAAAGCTCAAGAGCAGACAAGTATCATTATTAGTTTCGATAATGTGTACTTTTATTTCCCCTTAAATGAATCGAAGCAAGAAAAGCTTTACCTAAAAATCTCTGACGATGAAATATACGAGTTAAAAGGAGATGTGCAAAAAATTCAGGAAGTCAAATCATTTGCCGCGAAGAAAGGTATAATATAAAACATTGACAAAATATTACAAAAAATTATAATTAAAAGTAAATTATGTAAATATATGGGGGTATTATGGTGAAAAAGATATTAGGAGGCTTCTTGATATTAACTGTACTAGCAATTACTACATCTGCATTCGCGGGGAAAGCAAATTATTATGATAAAGCTTTTTTTAATGTCAAAGCTAATTTCTCAAATAATGAAGTTGCCAATTTAAAATTTTATGACGGTTCTGCATTGTCGAAGGATGGATTGACTAATGCCGTAATAAATGCAAGACATCAATTGGACTGGAATGTACCAAATGCGAATATCGGGTTTACCAAGTCTGAGCAAAATTTGGCTAATATTCGCGTCTATTCATTAGATATTGCTGATCAGTATTTCGGTTTAGCTAGACCTTTTCAATGGGAACCGAATGGGAGAGTAGTAGCTGTTGGGGTTTACGATGAATGGGATGTTGTTAAAATTGATTTAAATACGGAGGCTATGAAAACATATAAGCTTAATGAGACTGCAAAGCAGCATGTAACATTACATGAACATGGCCATGCAGTAGGATTGATGCACAATTATGACCCATCAGTCATGGCAGAGCCTGTTATGTCCGATGGCAAGATAATTAATTTAACACAAACCACCTGGAACGAAATCGATCTTACAAATTTATCTTGGAGATATTAAGGGGGAAGTAATATGAAAAAAGCAATAACTTCGCTTGCTGTATTCACTTTAATAGCCACAGGTGGTTATTTCACTTTTGAACATTTAAACACAACTAAGGCAAATAATGCGACACGCGTTATTTCATTGTCAGCAACCCACCCAATCTTTAATGATCTGGAATCAATAGAAGATATAGCAGATTCTATTATAGAAGTTGAATTTACAGGTGAACGAGATACAATTTCATGGGGTGAGGGGGAGTATCAAAACTCACTTTCTGAAGTGAAGATTAACAAAGTCTACAAAGGAGAATTAAAAGAAGGAGATTTAATCGGGGTGTATGAACCTGCATACTTCGAAGATGATACTCTTCATACTGTTGAAGGCTACAATTTAATGAGCGAGAATATCAGGTACATTATTTTTGCTAAGGAATTCAAAGACTCAAACTATTCAATAATTGGAATGTATCAAGGAAAATATGATTTAGATAATAGAGAAAAGGTAACAACACAGAAAACAAATAGCAATTATCTGTTGGAATTGGAATCAGAATATTTAGGGGATGAGGAAAATATAAAAAGGTTCAATAAATTGAAAGAGCAAGTGGTTGAAAAATATAATCAAGAAGAGTAAGAATTTGAATCTAGAAATACGTTGTAGAGTTCAAGAAGAATGGATAGGGTGAGAACAGCCCTATCCATATATTTTTTATAACACAAATAGCCGAGCTTTTGCCAATCCGCTAGTTTCCTTTCCAATCTCACATGGTATGATTGGGAGAAAAGGGTGATCAATGTGGCAGAGCGATTTGAGACCAAAACGGTACATATCGGACATGACCCTTTGCGGGGAGTAAAAAGCAAAACGACACCGATTTATCAAACCTCTGTTTTTGCCTTCGAAGGCTTAGAAGAAGTAGAACAATACTACGTCGGCGAAGGTGAATACTTGTACACCCGAAATGGAAATCCCAACCAGGCTGAGCTAGCTCATGCAATCGCAGCTTTAGAAGGCGCCGAGGCAGGTGTCAGTGCAGCCTCCGGTATGGGAGCGATCATGGCGGGTTTACTTGCCGTTCTTTCCCCTGGCGATCACGTTCTGGCATCCCATGAAATTTATGGCGGTACCTATGCTCTATTGCATAAGGAGCTGTCGCGGTTTGGAATCGAGCTTGGGTGCATCCAGCTTGGGGAAACGACAAAGCTTGCTGACCATGTTCGCCCGACGACGCGGCTGTTTTTCGTGGAGACCATCACCAATCCGCTATTGACGGTTGTAGATCTGCCATACTGGATCAAGGAAGCAAAAAGACTTGGCTTAACCGTCATGGTGGATAATACGTTTGCGACCCCGTATTTGGTACAACCCGTTTTATTCGGAGCAGATCTTGTCGTGCACAGTGGAACCAAATACATAGGTGGACATAGCGATGTGACGTCAGGTGTTTTGGTTGGATCACAGGTGATAATCAAGCGTGCTACCGAGATCGTAGTCAACTACGGTGCGTCCCTCAGTCCTTTTGAAGCTTGGTTGACATCGCGGGGTTTGAAACACTGGCAGTGAGAATGGAGCGTCAATGCGATAATGCCAGTCAGATTGCTGCGTTTCTTCGTGATCATCCTGCAGTTGCACGGGTGTATTACCCAAGTCCTACGGATACCTTCTTTTTTTTAAGGCAAAAACAGGGGGCAATGATATCCTTTGCTCTGGCAGACGAGACGAAGATTTACGATTTTTACCGGGCACTTGACTGGATCAAGCTGGCACCGTCTCTTGCAGGTGTGGAGACGAGTGTATCTCATCCAGTTACGACGTCTCACCGTGCTTTTTCTGAAGAGCAGCGCAAGGAAACGGGAATCACGATGGGACTGGTACGGTTATCGGTCGGAATCGAGGCTGTTCAAGACATTCAGATAGCATTAGATGCCGCATTAGGGAAATAATTCAAAAAACTTTGCCACATTATGAAACTTTCTTCCTAAGAAATACGTATTACTTAGTTAGAGTAGTCTCAGAATGCAGTGGAGAAAGTCCATTCTGAGAACATGCTTCAGTCTGGAAGAAACCGAGGAAAACGCAAATGGGAATGGCTATGAAGCAACCATCGGGGCCATCATCCGGAGATTATTATGAATCTCGTCCATTTACGGAACTATATGACGAATATTTTGATCGCGTCAACCGGTATTTACGATGCCGGGTTCAAAGTACGTGGGATGCCGATGATTTGACCACCGTGGTCTTTTTAAAAGCGCTAGAAAAATTCGAGCAATATAGCAGAACAAGTCCTTTCGCATCGTGGATTTTTCGTATTGCTCACAATACATATGTCGATTTTATGCGGAAAAACAGGGAGTTTCCGGTTGACCAGGAGGATTTTCTAGGAGCAGAGCCGGACGACACATGGCAGCCGGAACGACAGGCGCTGACGAATGAAGAGATTCGTCTGCTTCGTGATCGTCTGGACTTGTTGTCTCAGGATCAACGAGACGTGTTGATGCTCCGGTACTTTGCTGACCTCAAAATCAGTCAGGTAGCTGAGGTGCTCGGCAAAACAGAATCGAGTATCAAAATGATTTCTTATCGCGGATTACAAAAACTTCAGAAGATGTATGAGAGGGGGGACTCCGAATGAGAGAAGAGGAGAAGCACCCCCAGGATCATCAATCGGATGATCAGACCGTAACCCAGCTCTTAGCCCATTTGAAGCAGATGCGCGGATCGGTTCCAGTCAATTATCAGCTGAAATCAGACCTGAAAAAACAATTGCTCCAGAAAATGAGAGATCTCGAAGCCAAACAGACAAAGGCTCCAAATGCCGCTCCTAAAAAGCTTGGGAAGTTTGTTTGGACCGGAATCGTTGCTGCTGCTCTCATCCTTGCCTTAGGCGGATTTGTGTGGTGGAACAATACCTCTCTTGCCGTTCGAGAGCATGAAGTACTTACGCTGCCAGCACAAGCGGCCGTGGAGCTTGTTGATATTGATAGCAAAGCCACTCAGCTCGCTTATATCCAAAACAATACAGAGCTGAAAACCATTCCAATCGACGCGGAACTAAAGCCAGTTACAATCAAATTGCCGCCAACCGAAGGCAAATACACGGGAGTTGCGTGGTCTAATTCCGGGAAGAAAATCGCTGTCGTCGAGCAAGATAAAAAATTATCGCGGATATGGATTGTGGAGATGCCGACAAGCTACAGCATGGGAAGCAGCCGATTGCTGAAGGAAGAAGAAGGGGTCGTGTATTCTTCACCAAGCTGGTCTGAACACGATGATTCGCTTGCCTTTACCCGCTCGAAAAATGGCGTCGATGAAATTTGGGTGAGCAGCACAGTTTCGTTCCAAGAGTGGAAGCTTGTAGAAGGCTCTCAGCCTGAATGGTCACCAGATGGAAGCTTGCTTGCCTTCAATAAAGCGGGTGAAGTACAGCTGATGGAAATGCGAACAGGGAAAGTTACCTCGCTCGCAGTGGGACAGTGGGCATCGTGGAGCTCCGATACGAGATTGACCTATACACACCCCAATGGATCGCTGATGGAAGTAAACGTGGGTGTAGAGCCTTTTGTGACACGCGAGCTACCATTGCGAAACCAGTCATCGGAAGAGCTGATCAAAGGAAACTGGGCAAACAAAGGTAAGCACTTACTGCTTATCTCACGCCATGATCAACTGCAACAACTGGTTATCTCTTTGGCGTCACGAAAATGAGCGGAGGAACAAGCATGAGATGGAAATGGGTGTTAATCTTTGTCATCACATGGCTTAGCTTTTCGATACGCCCAGCTATGGCAGAGAGCAACGTAGACATACAATTCGAAATACCCTTAAGTGGTATCGTCAAATATGAATCATGGATGAGACTAAACGTAAAGGTAACCAGCCAGGAAAAGGATTTCACAGGATCTGTAGAGTTATCGCAGCGACAAGTCAAAAAAAATAATGAATTGAAACTTCGGCGTCCGATAAAGCTCGAGCAAGGAAAGAGTACAACCGTATACTTTGATATGCCTACCCAAATATTGCTCGATGATTGGTACGTTCAGGTTACCCAAAACGGTCAAGTTGTCAAAAGTGAAAAGCTGCGTATCTCATATCCAACAGACGGACGCACAATTGGGGTGATTAGCGAGGAGGGCAATGCGTTTCATTTCCTTGCCGTCAATCAGTCTCAATCCAAAATGAATCGTCCTTTGTCCGTACAAAATCTCACGGAGCAAATGTTACCTGACCAATCCTGGATTTACGAAAACATAGACATGTTAGCGCTGGCAGGCAATAGTGGCTCCACAATAAATGATCAGCAGATGGATGCGATCAAGGAGTGGATCCAGCTGGGAGGGATCGTAGTTGTTTCCGCAGGTCCCAATCAAGATGGGATGATCCAGCGGTTTGCTGATATTCTGCCTGTGGAAGCCGGAAAAGCTGGTACTATTGATCTGCAACAAGCACTTAGTGAGTATGACATTGCAAAAGTCGCGCCAAATGGCAGTATTGGTGTATACAACCGTAACTTGCCCTTATTTGTGTCAAAACCATACGGCAGAGGGTTGCTCCTATTTGTCAACTATGATGTGACAGCAGAGCCGTTGGCATCGTGGCAATTCAATCCACAACTGTGGCAGAATGCAATGACCCAGCATGGCGCTAAGAAGATTTTTGAAGAGAAGCTTTATATGGATCAAATGACCCGGCCTTTTCTAGACTTGAGCAAGAAGATTCCTGAAGTGCAAACTCCTCCGCCGACCTGGATGGTTGCTTTATGGGGCGGATACGTAATTGTACTCGCACCATTGACATACTTCATTCTAAGAAGAATGAGAAAACCTGAATGGGCGTGGGGAGTCATCCCGTTGGGAGGAATTTTCTTGACCGTCGCTATATTCGCGATTGGAAAGCCTGCTGTTGTGAAAACGAGTACTAGCTACGCCGTAACCAAGATCGATATATTAGATGAGTCTTTGGCTCATGTTCGCTCAGCCGCAACGTTTTTAGGGGTGGATCAGAACGACTATGATGTTCAGCTTGAACCTTCGATCGTTGCACTGCCCTTGACAGTAGGGCGAAATGATTATCGACCAGAAGGACTAATGAATGGCGAGGAGCTTCTCTCTTTCCGTAATCTACCCTATCTGACACCGAAACAGGCAATCGGTATCGGGGTAAAGCACGATATGGGGGCTTTTGATGCTTCCTTGCGAATCAATGAGAATCGTGTGCAAGGGCACGTGAAAAACAATACGGAGTTTGCCTACGATCAAACTTATATTGAAATTGGTTTTCAGCGAATTCCTCTTGGGCCTTTGAAAAAGGGAGAAGAAAAGCAGATTGACAGTGTGCTTGAGCCCCTGTTTATGCCAAGAAAACCACAAGCATCAAACGAATTGCAAACGTTGGAAGAGCGAATCAAAGAAATGAGGGAAAGAGTTGTTGAGTATGAAGAGGGAAATCAGGTAAGTATCATCGGTACAACGACAGAGCCTCTCCCTCTGATGACCATGCAGGTGCCTCACCAAGCACATTACTGGAATGTCATTCAGCAGCCAATTCAATTCCAGCCAAATGAACAAGGCATCGTGACTTTTCCGTATGGCTTGCTTGATGCAGAGGTGTATGAAACGACAGGGGACTTCGATAGTACCGGATACATTTGGCAGATTGGAAAGGGCAGCATTACGTTTGAGCTGCGTGCAGACAAAGCCGCGATCAATATGAAGCGAATTACGGTACCACTGAATCACAGTTCATTTAAGCCTTTCCGGATAGATTACTTCCACCAAAAGAGTGGTAGGTGGATACCTGTTGAGCGTGGGACGAGACTTGTCCTCGACAAAGAACTCCAACAAGTGTTGACGCCAAATCAATCGTTATTGCTTCGTTTTTCCCATAATGGAACGTCACGATTAGCTCTACCAGAGCCTATTTTCCAGGTAGAGGGGGTGCGGAAATGGTAATCGAAACCGTTCATTTAGGAAAGAGATACGGCAATTTGCAAGCGTTGACGGATTTGAATCTTTCCATCGAACCAGGCAAGGTGTTTGGCTTTATTGGTCCAAATGGCGCTGGAAAATCTACCACGATGCTCATCTTGTCTACCCTTCTGGAACAGAGTGAAGGGGAAGCGTTTGTCTGTGGCTACAATGTACGAAAAGACCCTGCCAGTGTGCGACAGTCTGTGGGATACATGCCCGATTTTTTTGGTGTATATGACAATTTGACAGCGGTGGAGTATTTGGAGTTTTATGCCGGAGCGTACAAAATTCCTGCTTCCAAAAGGCGGGCACTCGTTAGTGATCTTTTAGAACTAGTGAATTTGACTCACAAAGCAGACGCTTTTGTCGACTCTTTATCTCGAGGCATGCAACAGCGTCTGGGGTTAGCACGTTGTCTCGTACATAATCCGGCCGTGCTGATTTTGGATGAACCGGCGTCAGGGCTGGATCCGCGCGCTCGTATCGAATTGCGCGAAATTATGAAGCAACTACGCGAAATGGGTAAAACGATTATTATCAGCTCCCATGTTTTGCCGGAGCTAGCCGAGCTGTGTGATGATATTGGTGTCATTGAAAAAGGCAGATTAATTGCGTATGGCTCCGTGCACGAGGTCAGTAATCGGGACACAGGCCAAAGTCGTATGCAACTAAGAGCCCTGCGGAACTTGGACAAAGCGGGACTTCTGTTAGCGAGCTCTCCGTATGTGCATCAATTGACGGATTATATGGGAGGCTTTCGCTTCTACTTTCAAGGGACGGAGCAACAAAAAGCTGAATTGCTTCAAGAACTGCTGGATGAGCAGGTCGCAGTCGTCTACTATGGTGATTCCAAGAAAGATTTAGAAGACGTCTTCTTAGCGATTACGGAAGGAGTCGGTATGGAATGAGCGACTTCTTGTTCAATCCTCTTTTGGTAAAAGAAATGCGGGAAAGATTCCGCTCGAGAAAGACCATGCTTATTTTAGCGATTTACTTATTTGTCATGGGGGGAATACCGATGGGCTTTTTGCTCATGGACCCCTTAAAGGCCGAAGCGTTAGGGGATAACCGGGATCTGTTTCTGATATCTGCGGGGATTCACTACGCGATGGTTTGCTTTGTGGCACCTGCCCTGACTGCTGGAGCGATCAGTGGGGAGAGAGAACGCCAGACCTTGCATATTTTGCTGACGACCCAATTGTCGACGCGCACGATTATTTTGAGCAAGCTCATTACGTCTTTGGCGTTCTCTACGCTACTGTTGGTTGCCTCGATGCCTTTGTACAGTATCGTGATGCTGTACGGAAGCGTCTCCCCGGAACAAATGGCCCAACTCGTCCTTTTTCTCGCGGTGAATATGTTTTTTCTCGGGTCGTTGGGATTGTTCTGTTCTACTTGGATTAAACGAACGTCGATCTCGACGGTCACCACTTACGGCATTGCCTTCTTTTTTGTGATAGGTACTGGCTTGCTGTTCTTTTTTATCGGTGAGTCCTTGCAACAGGCGCATCCGGAACGGTATGTCAATTCGAATGTTTGGAGCATGTATGAACTACAGATGTTGGCAGGGATGAACCCTATCATTGTGTTGTTCGATATTTTAGGCGAGTCGTTTGATCAATCCGATGACATCACTTTTGCACCGTGGTTGTTTTTCTCATGTGTGTACGTGGTTCTTTCTTTTGTGCTCGTCATCTGGAGCGCATATTTGTTAAAACCAATTCGCCGAAAATGGTGGAGTTGGAAGAAACGACCTGTTCGTGTACAATGAAAAAGGTGCGTGGGAAAAGGGAGGTTTTTTTGTGAGCGATCAACAAGTGCAGATCATTGATTTTGAAGAACTGCTTCGTGCGATTGAGAGCCGTCTGGCATCTGCTGGCATGTATGTCAAACGCGAAGCGATCGTGACGATTCTTCAGGCAGAAGAAGCATTTTTGCTTGAAAAAGGTGTTCTTGAAGAGTATAGTGAGTAATCAGCTAACAACCTGCCTCAAGTGGTAGGTTGTTTTTCATGGACAGGGAAGGCGCAGAGTTATTCGCCTGTTTGCTTCTCCCGGAAAAAAACGGTATGATGGAATAGAGTACGAATATCTGCATAAGGACGTGAACACATTGACAGAAGAGAACAAAGACCTCGAGTTGGGCGATATCATTACATTGGACGATGAAAATGGTGAACCGTTGGGGGATTTCGAAGTATTGGCTATGTTCGACCTGAACGGTAAAGAATATATTGCCTTGGCTGAAGCTGTGGAAGATGAAGAAAGCGAAGAAGATGAAGAAGTGGATATCTTCGTATTCCAAGTAGACGGCGGCGAAATGGTACCATTGGAAGAGGACGAGGAGAGCACTGTTTACGCGAAGCTGAACGAAGTGCTGGAAGGCATCGAACTGATCAAAGAAGACAAGTAATCTCGATAGGAATGAAACAAGCCACTGCTGGCGTTAGAACCCAAGCAGTGGCTTTTTCTTGCGGTCGATCAGTCATTCATTTTAATAATGTTATCCTTAAGGTCTCGTACAACGAGAAGGCATGTATAGTCGGTATCTTGCAGTTCCCGAACCAATGCGGAGCACTCGTCTTTCGTAAGACCTAGCTTTTCGAGACGGGTACGGAGTTCTTTACCGCCATTGTCAAAGAAATGCGCCATGCTGTCAATGTGACCGACGGCACTTTCAAAATGGGTGCTGTATTTATAAAAATTGTTTCGTTGATTGGAGTGATTTTTATCAGGATTCCATTTCAAAACCCAGATATCATCACTGTTGTATCCGGCAGAATTTAGCGCATGAACGTCAGAAGCTAGCTCAGCATCATACTTATGGAATTTGACAAACGGCTTGGTAGCACTGATCAAAAGTATTCCCCCCTTTTTCGCCTCAGGAATCGATGCCTTACTAGGATGTCCAAAGCTTATGAGCGAATGAATGGAAATACCTGAGGCATATTTTCCTTGATCGTAGCAGGATTTACGCTGTGGGGGAAGAAATAGAGAAAGGGAAACAAATGTTTTGGTTTTTCATTTTGACCAATCTTCACCATTAGTGCTACACTAATTAATGGAATATGCTTGTCATGTACAGAACGAATGAGAAACGAGGAATACTGAGAAGAATCGGCCATCTCGCTAGGGGCGAGGTGGCTTTTTTGCCCCATTTTGCTACTAGCGTTGAATACTATGGGAACCATACGGTACAATAGCGATTAAGTGTTCGCTTTTATTAGGAAAACGTTCCTCTCATGGGGATTGAATCATCTCGGCGTTTTTCAAAAAAGGTGAATACGACGCTAGCCATCAGTAAAAAAGGCATGATCGTTTTTTCTACGTGTCCGAAGAGTAGAGGGGAGAGCGCGATTGAAGGAAACAGAAACACAGCAAACATTAACGTATACGGAAGAAGATATTCAGGTCTTAGAAGGCTTGATTGCTGTTCGAAAGCGGCCTGGAATGTACATAGGCTCCACGGGCTCGCGTGGCCTGCATCATCTGCTGTGGGAAATTGTAGATAACGCCAAAGACGAGGCGCTTGCAGGCGTTAATGATAGCATCATCGTCACTTTGTACAAGGATGGCAGTGTCAGCGTAGAGGACCATGGACGTGGAATTCCAACGGGTATGCACAAGACTGGCCGACCTGTACCAGAAGTTATTTTTACGACGCTCCATGCCGGTGGTAAATTCGGCGGTGGCGGATATAAAAAAAGCGGTGGCTTGCACGGAGTAGGCTCCAGTGTCGTTGTGGCTTTGTCCAAATGGCTTGAGGTTGAAATCCACCGCGAAGGCAAAATTCATAAGCAGCGCTTTGAATATGTTGTGGATGCAAATGGAACGGAGCATGTCGGTAAACCGGTTACCGGTCTTGAAATCACGGGGAACACCAAACGCACAGGAACAACGGTACGTTTTCTGCCGGATGATGCGGTGTTTGGCAATGCTCGCTTTGACTATGAGACGATTCGTGATCGTTTTCGTGAGACGGCATTCCTTCTGAAAAAGCTGCGCATGGTTTTGATTGACGAACGTGGACCTGAAAAGAAACGGGAAGAGTTTTACTTTGAAGATGGCTTGAAGTCATACGTATCTTACTTGAACGAAGGAAAAAATTCGCTCCACCCGATCGTTTACTTCGAAGGAGAAAAGGACAATATCTATGTCGAGCTGGCTTTTCAGTACAATGACGGCTATGCAGAGACATTGGTGTCCTATGTCAACTCGATTGTAACAACGGATGGCGGAACACATGTCACGGGCTTCCGTAACGGTACGACCCGGATTTTTAACGAATTTGCCCGGAAAAAAGGGTACTTGAAAGAAAAGGACCCGAACTTGACTGGAAACGATTTGCGGGAAGGTTTCCTCGGTGTATTGTCATTGCAAATGGCTGACGTCCAGTTTGAGTCCCAAACAAAAGACAAGCTGGGGAACGAAGAAGCACGGGCAATCGTAGAACAGATTGTTTCCGAAAAGCTAGGCTTCTTCCTCGAGGAAAATCCGGAAATAGGCAAGCTGCTGATTGACAAGGCAGTACGTTCTGCTGAAATTCGTGAAGAGCTACGCAAACAACGCGAAGCCCTGCGCGGCGACAAAAAAGGCAAAACCGCGAAAAAGCGCAAATCGATTTCGGAAAAGTTCACTCCGCCGCAATACAGAGATTCCAAACGTAATGAGCTCTTCCTCGTCGAGGGGGATTCCGCAGGTGGCTCTGCAAAGCAGGCGCGTAATTCAGAGTTCCAAGCTTTGTTCAGCCTGCGTGGGAAGCCGTTGAACACAGAAAAAGCAAAGCTATCCGAGGTATTGGCGAATGAAGAGTTCCGCACGATCCTCGAGGTGCTTGAAACCGATATTGGCGAAGAGTTTTCCATCGAAAACTGTGCATTTGACAAAGTCATCATCATGTCTGACGCGGACGTTGACGGTTCGCACATTCAAACGCTGCTCTTGACCTTCTTCTTCCGCTACATGCGCCCGATGATTGCAGCTGGTCACTTGTATATTGCGCAACCGCCTTTGTATCAGGTGAAAAAGCAAAGCAAGGGCAAGCAGACAGAGGCGATCTACTGTTGGAGTGATTACGAGCTGGAACAGGCGTTGAAAAAGGTTGGACGTGGTGCTGAGGTGCAGCGCTACAAAGGATTGGGTGAGATGAACGCCGATCAGCTCTGGGAAACAACCATGGACCCTGAGACGCGCAAGCTCATTAAGGTTGAACTGGAAGACCTCGCTCACTGTGAGAAGCTGGTAACCGTTTTGATGGGTGACAAAGTCCCACCACGGCGTGAGTGGATTGAGAACCACGTCACCTTTGAAGTGGGGGAGGATGAATAAGCATGCTGTCCAATCAAATTATTAATCAGAGCTTCGCGGAGATTATGGGAAAGCGTTTTGGGGACTATGCCAATCTGGTTATTCTCTCACGCGCGATCCCAGATGCTCGCGATGGATTAAAACCGGTACAGCGCCGTATTTTGTATGCCATGTACCAAGAAGGCAACACGAACGATAAACCATACCGGAAATCAGCGAAAACAGTCGGGTACGTGATGGGTACCTATCACCCGCACGGTGACTCGGCGATTTACGAAACGATGGTGCGGATGGCGCAATGGTGGAAAATGCGCCAGGTGCTCATTCAAGGCCACGGAAACTTTGGTAGCTTGGATGCAGACCCGCCAGCCGCTATGCGTTATACCGAATCCAGACTGTCAGCATTGGCCAATGAGCTACTGCGCGATATTGAAAAGGATACGGTTACATTCATCCCGAACTACGATAACTCCGCTCAACAACCGGCAGTATTGCCTTCACGGTTTCCCAATCTTCTCGTGAATGGCGCTGCCGGGATCGCGGTTGGTTTTGCAACGGACATTCCTACTCACAATTTGGGTGAAGTCATCGATGCGGCTGTGGCCCAGATGAAGAACCCGAATATCTCGCTGGATGAGCTGATGCAGCACGTCAAAGGTCCAGATTTTCCGACAGGCGGGATTGTTCAAGGGCTGTCCGGAATTCGCAAGGCGTTTGAGACAGGCCGTGGACAATTCATCATTCGCGGGAAGACCCATGTAGAGGAGCCAAAAGGCGGCAAGATCAAAAAAATCGTCGTTTCCGAAATCCCTTACGAAGTGGTCAAGTCGAAGCTCGTCGGCCAAATCGATGAGCTCGTAATGGAGCGCAAAATCGAGGGGGCACTGGCGGTTCGCGATGAAACGGGTCGCAAAGAGGCCGAGCAGAAAAAAGTCCGCATCGTTGTGGATATTCGCAAAGAAGCAGATGAGCAGGCGATTCTCAACTACTTGTACAAAAATACCGATCTGCAAATCTATTACAATTACAACATGAACGTGATTCATGAGGGGACCATCCGTCAGATGGGACTCAAGGCTTTGTTGGGGGCGTACATCGACCACCAAAAAGAAGTCGTCACGAATCGCTGCCAATATGATCTGGATCGAAAGCAAAGCCGCGAGCATATTGTAGAAGGCTTGATTCGCGCCAAGTCCATTTTGCGTCAGATCGTCGATACGATTATGGATTCGGAAGATCGTGCAGATGCCAAGAAAAACATCATGGAGAAATACGGCTTCACCGACAACCAAGCCGATGCGATCTTGAGCATTCAGCTCGCTTCTTTGACACGTTTGGATATCGTCAAGCTGGAAAAAGAATTGGCTACATTAGCAAAAGAAATCGAGGAACTGAAATCGATTTTGGCAAGCGAGAAAAAGCTGATTCAAGTCATTACAGGCGAGCTGAACGAGATCAAGAAAAAATACGCAGAAGAGCGTCTGACAGAAATCCAGGGCGAGATCGAGGAAATCAAAATCGATATTGCCATGCAAATCAATGCAGAGGATTGCATCGTAACCCTGACAAACGAAGGATATATCAAGCGTACGAGCCCGCGCTCCTTCAAATCAGTGGGGGGAACGCTGGAGACATGTGGGGTAAAAGAAGGAGACCGTGTCCGTTATTTCATGGAGACGAATACGTCTCACACTGCTCTTTTCTTTACTCAGGACGGTAAATACTTCGCCACACTGGTTAATGCCTTCCCGGACGATAAGTGGAAGGATATCGGTTCGGCTCTCGTCAATATCATCCCGTTGGAGAAGAATCAGCGTATCGTTGGCTTTACGATCGTAGAAAACTTCAAACAACCGCTGTATGTATATCATGTAAGTAAAAATGGTTTGATGAAAAAGACGGCGTTGTCCGAATACGAAACCAATCGTTCGAGTGCGTTGGTAGCTGCAAAGCTAAAAGGCGACGATGACGAGTTTATGAATGTATTCGTGGCTGATGAAGCTGGGGCGATACTCGGTGCGACAAAAGATGGCATGGGCATCCGATTCCAGCGCAGCGAAGTCAGCGCAACGGGTAGAGCGTCGAGCGGGGTAAAAGCAATCGCACTTGCTCCTGGCGATGATGTCATCACGATGCTTCCGATTGAGGAAGTCGATTCTCGTGCCTTTAGCTTGTTGACGGCTGAAGGGGTTGTAAAACGCACAGCCATTGCAGCAATCCCACTCCAAGCTCGCGCAGGCAAAGGGGTACAGTTGATTCGTAAACGAAAAAATAACCCGCATGAGCTTGTTGCGATGTTCCTCGAGGAAACGGTTTATGCCTGGACGTCGCAGAACGAATGGACCCTTGTTGAGACAGAGCAAGTGATCGTCAACGAGCAAGGTGGCATTGGCCGACAACTGATCGAGGGTGGGGTAAAAGCAGTTGCTTTTGAAACCATTTTGCCGACGGATGAACCGAAGGACGAAGCGACGGCAAAAGGCTCAGGAGACGGATCTGGCACAGCAGGACAACAGAAAACGTCGAATGGCCAGGCTAACTTGTTCGATGGAGATCATCGTAAATAAAAGGAATGATGAATAGATGGCGTTTGAAGCCTTTGTTTCACCGCTTAGCTGGCAGCAGGTTTCTCTGCTCCTCGATACTGTGCAATATTTCGAAGACGCGCCAAAACTGCTCTCTCTTCCACAAGAGCAAGGCGCAGCTGTGCCTGTCCCGATTACGTCAGACACATTAAAGTCGATGCTTGGTTGTCTGGACGAAGAGGAAGCGTTTAGCCGCAAAGCTTTTTCATTAAGATGGGAAACAGCTGGGGACGAAGCGAGTGGCTTTCTCGTTGTCGAGCTCCCGAATGGAGACACCGTGAGACAGCCAGCCGTTCTATCCGCCTTTTCTCCGGTTTAACAAACAAACGAATAAACGCTTTGGTGACGCGCTTGCATCCATGACAGGATGTGAGTGATTCGCCAAAGCGTTTTTTTGCATACAAAAAGATTGCCAGTGAATTGGAATATGTGGTACAGTTTGAACACGAGTTATTGCGCAATAAAGTTAGTAACTTACTAAACGGAAACCTTACAACTGGAGGATGGAATCATGGAAAAAGTCATCGATCAAAAGGCTTTTAAGGACGTCATTCGGGAGCGTCGTTCCGTACGTCATTACGATCCAACAGCAAAAATCTCGCGGGATGAACTAAAAGAAATGCTGAAGGAAGCAACCTTGGCACCATCCAGCTCTAACCTCCAGCCATGGCGGTTTTTGATTATCGATGAACAGCCCTTGAAAGAGAAGCTACTCCCCATCGCATTTAACCAAAAGCAGGTGGTAGAGGCTGCGGCAATCATTGCAGTTCTAGCCGATTATGAGGGCTACAAGCAAGCTGGGAGCATTTACAAAAAAGCGGTAGAAGCAGGCTACATGACAGAGGAAGTAAAAGCTACACTCATCGACAACATCAACAAGCGTTATGAAAATCGGGATCGTGCAATCATCAAGGAAATTGCTTTGGTAGACGGAGGTCTCGTCTCGATGCAATTGATGCTCGTCGCCAAGGCAAGAGGGTATGACACAGTGCCAATGGGAGGCTATAACAGCGAGAAATTCAAGGAAGCTTTCCAAATCCCGGATCAATATGAAACGGTCATGCTGATTGCAGTTGGTAAAGCGGCAGAGCCTGGTCATCCGACTACTCGTCTGGATGTAGAAGAGATTACGTTCTGGAATGAGATGCCGAATAAATAAGCATGGAGAAATGGAATAGCCTTGGCCTACTCTGATTTTTGGGCCTGGGCTTTTTTCACGTTTGCAAGCTTTTGAGGGGCAGACATGCTGGCAATCAGGTCAAATGGGGCGTACAATAGAAAGACATGACAGCGAAAGAAGGGTGCAGGATGAAAAGATTGTTGGCAATCAGCGATATTCATGGGGAATTGGAGAAACTGGAATCGTTGATAGAGCAAGTTCAGTACGATCCACAAAACGATCAATTGATCCTGCTAGGTGATTATATAGACCGTGGACCAGAGTCGAAGGGGGTCGTTGAAAAGGTAAAACAGCTCCATGCACAAGGGGCAATTGTGTTGATGGGCAACCATGATCATATGATGGTTAAATCATTCGAGCAAGACCCAGTCTTTATCGAACGATGGTTCCGAAACGGCGCACAAAAGACGTTGGCGAGCTATGGTCATGCTGCAGCAGACGAATCTGGTGCACCAGAGACCTTGGAAATTATTTCTTCAATCAATGAGCATCTGGAATTTTTGGCTGGCTTGGACTGCTATTATGAAACCGATGATTATATTTTTGTTCACGGGGGTGTCCATCCCGAGACTCCAGTTGCAGAGACAGACCCGTATCTCCTGATGTGGATACGTGATGAGTTCCATAAAGGCTACCAGGGTGAGAAGACCGTAGTTTTTGGTCACACGCCAACCAATTATTTGCACGGTAAACATGATGTGTTTTACGGAGAAAATAAAATCATCGGCATTGACGGAGGTGCCGTATATGGCGGCCGTCTGCATTGCTTGGAGCTTCCCAGCCGAAAGGTTTACTCGGTAGAGTAATAGAACAAAAACAAAAGGCTTTCACTTCTCTTTAGAAAGAGCGGGTGAAAGCCTTTTTTGATAGGCGTCAAGATAAGTTAAGAGTAATATTGTAATGAATTTTATTTAAATAAATTGCAAAAATTAATAATTAAAGGCTTGTCTTCTAATATTTGGGATAGTAAAATATTCCCAACTCACTCATATTCTTATTGTTTACTATCATATTAGCCCACGTGAATATTTGCAAATTAATGACCAATTTCCCCTGCTATACTCACTAAAACGTGACCGTTAAACTAATCGTCGCCCTTATTCCGCTACTAGAGAAGACAAAAGTACCAGCCATTTCAAAAAAATCATTGATCGATACATTCATTCCTGGAAAAGGTAAGAATCACCCATCTCATTATGGCGATGGTTTCTTACAGTTTAACACCTCAAGTAAAATCAATTAAAGGGAATATAAGTAAAACCCGTGTATCTGGTCGTTTTATTTCAAAGTGCTGAAAGAAAAAGAAGCGGCTGAGCTTTTTCTTCCGGGTAAGTGGCGCTATCGTTTCCGGACAAAGGTTCCTAATATTCAGAATGAAAAACTATTTTTTTATTTCGAGTACCAGCTTGCGAGCTGCCCGGAAAAGAAAGCGGGAAACAGGCGATTCGTACAACGAGTCACAGAATGGGGAAATTCACATCTCTTGTATCACGTGGGGAGATCAAAGTAGAGCTCGATGTATTGGGTTTTACAAATGCTAGAGGGAGCATTTTGAGTGGTTATGCTCACCAGGCAAGCTAGAAACTATCAAACATGGGACAAGGGAGGAACAACGCTTTGCATTTTGTTCAGACATTAGTAGAGGCGCTGGAATTGTGGAAGAACGAGGACCATAAAGGCGTTACCTTCATTTTGGGAGACCAGAATGAGGTGTTTGTTTCCTATAAAGAATTGTATGAAGAAGCCCTCGGCTATTTATTTATCCTCCAAAAAAGTGGAATCAAGCCTGGTGATGAGGTCGTTTTTCAAATTGAAGATAGTAATCTTCGAACTTTTGTCTGCCTTTTTTGGGGATGCTTACTCGGTGGAATGATTGCTGTTCCTATTTCTGTAGGGGATAACGAAGAGCATCGTCTTAAGCTGTTAAAGGTTTGGCGGACATTAATCAATCCGTATCTCATTACAACGGATAGTGTCTGGAAACGACTGGAGGATTTCTTTAGGAAACACAACTACCTGACGGAAATGGAATCGTTGAAGTCGAAGTCCTTTCTGCTTGATGAGACCGTGAAAACAGAGGAGAAGGGCACAATCTATTATCCTACTGCTGATCATGTGGCCTTTATTCAATTTTCATCGGGGTCTACGGGGGATCCAAAAGGGGTTACCCTGACGCATGAAAACCTTGTCCATAATGTGCTTGCGATTAATAACAGACTTGAAACGACTGAGTCTGACTCATTTCTGAGCTGGATGCCCTTAACTCATGACATGGGGATGATCGCGTTCCATTTAGCCCCGTTGTACGCAGGAGTTCAGCATTATTTTATTCATACCTCACTGTTTATTAGGCGACCTACGCTATGGCTGAAGAAAGCAAGCGAGCACAAGGCAACAATTACTTCTTCTCCGAACTTTGGGTATAAATATGTGTTGTCTAGGTTTAAACCAGAAGTGGCAGAAGAGTGGGATTTGTCTACGCTTCGCTCGATTCTAAATGGTGCAGAACCCATTGCTTCAGAATTGATCCATCACTTTTTGGATCAGATGAGCCCTTATGGATTGAAGAAAACAAGCATGGTCCCATGCTATGGATTGGCTGAAGCCTCTGTGGGAGTATCCATACCTGATCAAAACTTGCATTTTACAACGATTTCTCTGGATCGTAGGTTTATCCAGATAGGAAAGCCAATCAAGATGACGGATCAAACAAATCCAGAAGCGCTCACCCTAGTAGAAGTCGGTTACCCCATTGATTTTTGTGAGGTAAGAATATGTGATGACGAGGATCACGAGCTGCCAAGCGATACGGTTGGCCATATCCACATTAGAGGGAAGAATGTAACCGCTGGATACTACAACAACCCTACTGCCACCGCAAATGTAATGACGGCTGATGGATGGCTCAGAACAGGGGATCTGGGTTTTATGCGAAACGAACGTCTTGTCATTACGGGGCGTGAAAAAGACATCATCTTCGTGAATGGTCAAAACGTTTATCCGCATGATATTGAGCGGATTGCTGAGGAAGTCGAAGGAGTCGAGCTTGGGAAGGTCGTTGCCTGCGGGGTATTTAACGAGGAGACTAAAGAGGAAGACATTCTAGTGTTTATCCTTCACCGGAAAAGTGTTGAAGACTTCATTGAGCTTTCTAAGAAAGTGAAAAAGCATTTGAACGAGCGAACAGGGTGGAGAATAAGCGAGGTCTTGCCGATTCAGCGCATCCCCAAAACAACGAGTGGAAAAGTTGAACGATATAGAGTGGCTAGGGAGTATCAGTCCGGAGCATTTCGCGAAGTTTCCGAGGAAATGCAAAGCCGAACCACCGAACAGGTAAAAGAGGAAAAAACCGATAAATCACCTCTCTTGCGCGAAGAATTGGAAAAACAACTGCTAGCCATTTGCCGCGAGGTGCTTCAATCCGATAAATTGGGACCAAACGACAGTTATTTTGACGTGGGCGCTTCCTCTATGCAGTTGACCCAGTTAGCAGGGCGGATTGAAGAGGAGATGGGGATCACGTTGGCGGTAACAGATTTGTTTGCGTATCCGACAATCTCCAGGCTTTCTCGCAGTCTCTTCCCCGACGATCAAGCAACTGATCACATAAAAGAGACAGAAACGAGCCAACAGAAACAAAAGGATATCGCGATTATCGGGATTTCTTGTAAGTTCCCGCAGGCTCAGGATGTGGATCAATTTTGGCAAAACATCCGGGAAGGAAGAGATTGTATCCATGAGCTTCATGGTCAGAGACGAAAGGACGCAGAACAATATGTATCGCTGATAAGAGGCGAGCTGGGCGATCCTACCCTTGTGGAGGGCGGTTATTTAGAGGAGATTGACAAGTTTGACCATTCGTTCTTCTCGATCACCCCGAAAGAAGCGAAGCTAATGGACCCCAACCAAAGGCTGTTCCTTCAAAATGCTTGGAATACATTAGAGGATGCGGGCTATGGAGGCCACAAGCTTTCAGGGGAAAAAGTAGGGGTGTATGTCGGTTTCTCCAAGCTGGGATACGATTACGAACGACTTTTGTCAGTGGTAAGTCCCAAAGATTTGCCCTCTTATGCAGTAGGCAACCTTCCTTCGATCATTGCAAGCCGTATTTCACACTTGCTTGATTTGCGCGGCCCTGCTGTCACCGTGGATACAGCCTGCTCTTCTTCCTTGGTTGCGGTTCATATGGCGTGCAAGGCTATCCAAAACGGTGATTGTGAGATGGCTTTGGCAGGGGGAGTCAAAACGATCCTGCTGGCGCTGAAGGCTGGCATTGGAATGGAATCCTCCGATAATCGTTCAAGGGCGTTTGACGATCAATCGGATGGAACGGGTTGGGGTGAAGGCGTAGCTTCTGTTCTGTTGAAACCTTTGGAAAAAGCCATCGAGGATGGGGATCACATCTATGCTGTGATTAAGGGAAGCGCTGTTAATCAAGACGGTGTTACAGTCGGGATTACCGCTCCGAACTCACAGGCCCAGGCAGAATTAATCGTAGACGCTTGGAAGGATGCGCAAGTCGACCCTGAAACGATTAGCTATATAGAAGCGCATGGAACGGGTACAAAGCTGGGGGACCCCGTTGAGCTGGATGGAATTCAGCGAGCATTCCGACAATATACACAGAAGAAACAGTTTTGTGGAATCGGCACTGTCAAAGCGAATATTGGACATCTATATGAAGCAGCGGGAATCGCTGGCTTGATTAAGGCTGCTTTGCAATTGAAACACAAAGAGCTGCCAGCCCTCGTTCATTTCCAGAAGCCCAATCGGAATTTCTCATTTGAAAAGTCGCCAGTCTATGTGCAAAACAGGCTGGAAAAATGGGAAACAGATGGACATCCACGGAGATGCGGGGTTAGCTCGTTTGGGTTTAGCGGGACGAATAGCCACGTTATTTTGGAAGAGTATGTGCCGGTAAATGAAACGGAGCTGACAGTCTCAGACGAGGTGCAAGTGTTTACCTTGTCGGCCAAATCCGATTCAGCCCTTCAACATCTGATTCAAAATTATCGGGAGCTTCTATCTTCTTGCGGACCGCTTTCTCTGTCTGATTTGTGCTATACGGCAAATACTGGGAGAGAAACGCTTCCTTATCGGATTGCGCTCATTTTGCATAGCCGCAGCGATTTCGAACAAAAGCTCGACCGATTGGCGGTCCGGCTTGAAAATGATCGAGACGTTTTTGTCTACTCACCTGGGAAAAAGCACATTCCAGAAGAGACTGTTCATCTGTTGAGTCAATCTGCGCGGGATGTGCAGGAAAAGTACCACACGGCGAGTACCGAGATGAAGTATTCCTATGCAACGACATTATGCGATTTGTATGTACAGGGCGCTACGGTTGACTGGGATGCGTTCTACATGGATGGCAAAAAGAGAAGAAAAATGCCATTGCCGGTGTATCCTTTCGATCAGCATCGCTCTTGGATTACAGATGATATGAGCAGTATCATTCCAGAACAGCCGACTACTATTAGCGGAAATAGAGGTGCTACTGTGTCAGAGATAGGAACTGCGCCAATCGCAAAAGTTCTGAAAGAGTTGGTTCATCAAGCTTCAGGTTTTGCTGTAGAAGAAATTGATCCATCCCTTCATTTTCTTGAGCTGGGCTTAGATTCTATTATGCTCGTACAAATCAATCGTGAAATACAGGAAAAGTTTGGAGTAGTCATTCCGGCTCAAGAGTTGTTTGAAACCATCACCAGCGTTGATAAGCTAGCAGCGCATATCGCACTGGAGCTATCCAGTAGCCCGGCTGTGGCTTCAGCCAAACAAATGGAATGGATGGCATTCGAGCAACCGAAAGCAACTGTAGTTGTGGAACAGGAACAGAATGACGTTCAGACTATTCAACATTCAGAGCCGAGAGAGCAATCCACGAAAATGGCAGTCCCGATCAGCACAGGGGCGGTTGAAACCATTATCGAAAAGCAGATTTCGCTCTTATCTGAACACCAAAACCAAATGGCTACGCTGTTACAAAAGCAATTGGAGCTGTTGAATCAGGAACAAAGCTTTGTACCAAAACAAAGCGCTGAATCTGTGACTGTTGCTCCCGAGATCAAGAAACCTGAGGCAAAAGCACCGGTCAAGGTCAAGGGGAATGAAGAGGAACGTCAGAAGCCATTTATACCGTATCAGCCACTGATGATCGGTGAACGAGGCAATTTTACACCAACACAAAGAGAGTATCTGAACGCATTTATTCAAAGCTATACGGAAAAGACAAAGAAATCCAAGCAGTATACACAAGAGCACCGATTTGTGCATGCCAACAATCGCAATGTGTCTGGATTCCGTTCCTATTGGAAAGAAATGGTTTACCCAATCATTACGCAAGCATCGGCTGGTTCCAAAATGTGGGATCTGGATGGAAATGAATATCTCGATCTGACGATGGGTTTCGGTGTAAACCTGCTTGGTCATAATCCCGCATTTATCATGAAAAAGCTGGAGGAGCAGATTCAATCTGATTTGCCTCCGCTGGGTCCAATGTCGGATGTAGCTGGAAGGGTAGCGGAATTAATCAGCGAGCTAACTGGAGTGCAGCGTGTCGCCTTTTACAATTCCGGGACAGAGGCAGTAATGGTGGCACTACGCTTGGCTAGGGCTGTTACAGGCCGCTCGAAAATCGCCTTATTCTCCGGCTCCTATCACGGTACATTTGACGGCATTCTGACTGTAGCTGATCCTGAGTCCCAAGATGGGAAGGCCATACCGATGGCACCGGGTATTACCCAGCATACGGTGGATGACGTCCTGGTCTTAAACTACAACCATCCAAAATCAATTGAGCTGATCAAAAAACATGCTCATGAACTGGCCGCAGTATTAGTCGAGCCTGTTCAAAGCCGTCGTCCAGATTTGCAGCCGGTGGAATTCTTGAAGGAAGTCAGAGAGATTACAAGCCAATCAGGCACTGCCCTTATTTTTGACGAGATCATTACGGGATTCCGCATACATCTTGGTGGTGCACAGGCATGGTATGGAATAGAAGCAGACCTCGTTACCTATGGAAAAGTTCCGGGTGGTGGCATGCCGATCGGTGTTGTAGCCGGGAAAGCTGCGTTCATGGATGCAGTGGATGGGGGAATCTGGAGTTTTGGAGACCAATCTTACCCGGTAAACGCTGAGAAAAAGACGTTTGTGGGCGGAACGTTTTGCACGCATCCACTGACGATGCATGCTGCGATCGCAACGCTGGAATATTTGAAGGAGCAGGGGCCGCAGCTTCAGGAAGCGATCACGCAAAAGACCCTCTACTTGGTAGAAACGCTTAACGCGTATTTTAAAAACGAGCAGATTCCAATCCAGATGATTAATTGTGGTTCCTTGTTCCGCTTCGTATCGTTTACCGATATCGAGTTGTTCTTCTATCATCTGATCAGCAAGGGCATTTATATATGGGAGGGCAGAAATTGCTTCCTGTCCACTGCTCATTCTGATGAGGATATCGAGAGACTGATCCAAGCAGTGAAGGAAAGTATTGATGATCTGCGTCGAGGAGGCTTTTTGCCGGAGCCACCCCCAACTTCTCCAAATGGAGGACGCAAACAAAATCAAGTCGTCGAAATGACAAACTTTACGAAACGCGATGGGCAAAAGCCTGAGGCAACGCTTATGGAAAGGGTGGGGGAAGAACTTAGGCTTCCCCTTAGCCCAGAACAGAAGCAAATGTGGTTTGCAGTCAAATATCGCGTGGAAGCATCCGCGGCTTTTAACGAGACAGCCTCTCTACAGGTCGAGGGAGTGCTTGATATCCCTGTGTTTGAGCAGGCAGTCCAAGCCATGGTGGATCGTCATGAAGCATTGCGAACCATCATTGATTCCAACGGAGAGTATCAGGTGATTCTGCCCAAGAGGGATGTACGTGTTCGATTCGTGGATTTGAGCCACCTTTCGTCTGAGGAACAGGAAGAAAAAAAGAATCAGCTGCTGGAGGAACAAACAGGCACGCCATTTGAGCTGTCTTCTGAGGACCCCCTGTATCGGGTAAGTGTCATCAAGCTGGCTCCCGCCAAATTCCTGACTTCCTACACCTTCCATCACATGATTGCGGATGGGTGGTCCATGGCTGTATTTATCAAAGAGCTGGATGATATCTACTCGGCTCTTACACAGAAACGCCCAATATCACTCGAGCCTTCTACACCGTTTTCTGCTTACCGAACCTGGCAAGAAGATCAGATGCAGAAACCGGCGTTTCAGGAAGCACTTGCGTACTGGAACGAAAAATTCGCTGATCCAATCCCCAAGCTCGTTTTTCCTTTGGAGCAACGAGGTACGGGAAAACCATCTTTTACAGGCGAGAGAATTACGTTCAAGATCGACAGCAGCATCACAAGGAAGGCAAGAAAAAGAAGCATTCAAAACAAGAACAGTCTGTTTATTACCTTGCTCGCTTCTTTTAACCTCTTCCTTCATCGTATTCTTGGCAATAGGAAAATGGTGGTTGCGATTCCTACTGCGGGTCAATCCCATATCGGCAAAATGTCCTTGATCGGAAACTGCGTTAATCTTTTGCCGATTTGCACGGAAATGGATGGCGATGATACGGCTGCGGATTATTTGTCCCGAGTAAAACAGGCGGTTGCGGAGATGGAAAAGCATCAAGCTTACTCATTTGCAGCATTAGCCGAAAATTTGTCGCATCAGAACTTGCCGGAACTTTCAGTGTTGTTCAATATGGATCGACCGCTTCACAACCTGACTTTCGCTCAAATGAAAGCTACACTGCTGGCCAATCGGATCATTTACAGCAAGTACGATCTTTTTGTAAACGTGACAGAAGTGGGCGGAGAGCTTGTTGTTGATGTGGATGCACGAAGTGGGGTAGTAACCACGGAGATTCTTCGCCAGTGGGGCGTCTACTTTGCCAATCTTTTGCATCGTATCGCAGAAGACGATCAGGAAAGAATTTGTTCACTATCACTTTTACAGCCAGACGAGATGGAAAAAATGAAACGCGAATCCAATGGCAATCTGGCCAAATATACAGCGGAATGGAAAGAACTTTTGCAGGATATGTCAGATGACCAGGTGGGACGAGCTTCTCTCTATGTCCTGGATCAGTATCAGCAATTGGCCCCTGTGGGTGCGGTCGGACAGGTGTATTTGGCAGATGGGGAATTCGAGCATGCTGACCCGTCTCATTGGCAGCGAACAATGAAATCTGCTGTTCCGCTAGGAAATGGAGAAATCCAAATTATTCATTCATCCGATCAGCTTGCTGGGCAAAGAAGCATGAGCGGCAGAGAAGTAGAGCCGGCTGGAACGGCGACCGAAGAGACTATCAGAGTCATATGGCAGGAAATCTTGGGAAGCTCCCCGATGTATCTGGATGATAATTTTTTTGAACAAGGCGGGAACTCCTTACAAGCGACTGTTATGCTCAGTAGAATCTACAAGGAATGCCACGTGCAAATTCCTTTGCATCAAATTTTCCAATCGCAGACGATACGTGAATTAGCCAAATATGTAGACTCGTCAAAGCATCAGGCTTTTACACCCATTCGTTCATGCGAGTTGCAGCCTTACTATCAGTCTTCTTCCGCACAGAAAAGAATGTACATCCTCCAAGGTCTGGATGGAGGAACTGCCTACAACCTATCCGGCTACTTACAATTGGATGGGGAGCTGGAGCTTGATCGTCTGATCCACGCTTTGCAACAGGTTGTACAAAGACATGATTCTTTCCGGACCAACTTTGTCATCAAGGATAATGAAGTCGTGCAAGTTTTACATGACGATCTGCCATTGGATATTGAGGTCGAACAATTGGCCGAAGAGGATGTAAATGAGGCCATTCGGACCTTTATCCAGCCATTTGATCTGAGCAAAGCACCACTTATCCGAACAAAAATTTTCAAGGTATCTGCCCAACGCTTCATTGTGGCTGTGGATATGCACCACATTATTTCGGACGGCTATTCCGTTTCCCTGTTTATTCGTGAGCTACTCCATACGTATAGAGGAGAATCACTACCTGAGCTTAGCGTGACGTATAAAGATTTCGTGGCATGGGAGCAAGAGAGGGAACAGTCAGAACAGCTCTTGGCCCAAAAGGAGTACTGGCTTGAGCAATTTAGCCAAGGAGAACTCCCCGTGCTGAAGCTCCCCGTCGATTACCAAAGACCGCCGGTTCAATCCTTTGAAGGCGACCGCTTGACGATGGGAATCGGTGAGGAAGTCAGAAAACAGTTGCTCCAATTGGCTAGGGAAACGGACACGACCTTGTATATGGTACTGCTGGCTGCTTACAATGTCATGCTTTACCGATACACCGGACAGGAGGAGCTGATTGTCGGTTCTGCTGTAGCGGGAAGACAACACCCTGATTTGGAACGAATGATCGGCATGTTTGTAAATACGTTGGCTATCCGAAACTATCCAACAGGAAGCAAGACCTTTAAGGACTTCCTGAAAGAAGTGAAAAATCAAGCCCTCCTTGCATTTGAAAATCAGGAGTACCCATTTGAAAAACTGGTTGATGCTCTTCAACTAAACAAAGATTTGAGCCGGAATCCGCTATTTGATACCATGTTTGATTACCATTATGAATCCTTTGACGACGTGGCCTCAGATGATTTCAAAGTGACGACGTATGAATATCCGAAAGGCGTATCCCTTTTTGATCTCAGTCTTGATGTCCATGACGATGGGACAACGCTCACTTGCCAATTTGATTACAGCACGCATCTGTTTAAACGCGATACGGTTGAGCGAATGGCTAAACACTTTGCCAAGATTCTTCACTCCATTCTGCAGTCTAATGAGAGCTGCTTAGCTGATTTGGAGTACTTGTCCAGTGAAGATATCAATCAGGTGGTTGCCGACTTTAATCAAGCGAGAAGGCAAATACCTGCTCCTCTCCATCCAACGTTTTATGAGTGGTTTGAAGCAGAAGCAATCCGCCATGCAGAGAAAGTCGCTGTTTCTTACGGGGAAGAGCAGATCAGCTATCAGGAACTGAATGCGAAAGCAAACCGCTTGGCACGGACTCTGCGTGATCAGGGTGTAACACCAAATAGCTCCGTTGCGATTTTGGCAGAACGCTCGATTAACATGGTCGTCGCTGTTCTGGCAGTCATGAAGGCGGGTGGAGCCTATGTTCCGATTGATCCGCAGTATCCAAAGGACCGCATTTCGTTCATGCTGGAAGACAGTCACGCAAAGGTCATGCTGGTCAACCAAAATGGACAGAGCGTAGTAGACTTCAGCGGCGCCATTATCGATCTGGACGCAGAGACCAGCTACAGGGAGGATTCGTCCAATCTCGAGGCCATCGCCGGGCCAAACGATCTCGCCTATATCATTTATACCTCGGGTACTACTGGCAAACCTAAAGGGGTCATGATCGAGCATCGCAATCTGGTGAGTGTCGCCAATACATGGCGGTACGAATACGAATTAGAACAGATGAATGTGAATCTCTTGCAGATGGCGAGTTTCTCTTTTGACGTGTTCGCAGGGGATTTGTGCAGGGCTCTGCTGCATGGTGGACATTTGGTGATTTGTCCAAGTGAGGTAAGGATTGATCTTCCGGTTCTTTATCAATGGTTGACCCGGTATGAAATTTCCTTGTTTGAATCGACACCTGCTCTTGTTCTTCCTTTTATGGAGTACATTTATCAAAATGGATTGCCGCTCGATCATCTGAAACTGCTGATTCTTGGTTCAGATACATGCCAAAGCGAAGCGTTTGTCCGTTTGGTCGAGCGTTTCGGGCAGATCAAAATCATTAATAGCTACGGGGTCACCGAGGCTGCTATTGATTCTAGTTACTTCGAAATCGCTGGCGATACTGAAATGACAACCGGAAATGTTCCGATCGGAAAACCGCTGCAAAACACAGAATTTTATGTGTTGGATTCCCAATTGCGGCCACAGCCGGTAGGTGTGTACGGTGAACTATATATCGGGGGAGCAGGTGTTGCGCGGGGTTATCTGAACCGAGAAGAATTAACCCGTGAGCGCTTCATCCAAAATCCTTTCCGTCCTGGTGAGAACATGTATAAGACCGGCGATATTGTCCGCTGGATGGCAGATGGAAATATGGAGTTTGTTGGTCGTTCGGACTACCAATTGAAGATACGTGGTTACCGTGTGGAGCTAGGTGAAGTCGAAAATCAGCTGTTACGTCATGAAAAGGTTCGCAATGCCATTGTGCTCCCAAAGACAAAGGGAGATGAATCCGTTGTGTTGTGCGCGTATTACACGACGGATGAGGGAGTAAGTCCATCCGAAATCAAGGGGTTCTTAGCCGAGTCCCTGCCTGAGTTCATGGTACCGACCTTTATCATCCAATTGGCAGAGCTGCCTGTGACGCCAAACGGCAAAATCGATCGAAATGCTTTGCCAGAACCCGATCTGTCTAAGCTGGTATCCGAGGAATACGTAGCGCCAGCGACAGAAAATGAAAGAAAACTTGCAGAAATATGGCAAGAGGTCTTGGGGATCGAGAGAGTTGGCGTCCTGGATCGATTCTTTGAAATCGGTGGACATTCGCTGCATGCTGCCATTCTTCTTGCCAAAGTGAACAAGGAGTGGCAGGTAGAGATTCCGCTGCGAGCTGTTTTCCAAAATCCTACCGTCAGGAGCTTTGCCCACGTCATTTCCGAAGCGACCCAAGCAGAAATGCCGTTGATTCAGGCAGTTGGAGAACAAGAGCATTATGAGCTCTCTCCTTCACAAAAAAGGATTTTCACCGTTCAATCACTCGATGAAACGAGTGTGGCCTATAACATGGCAGGCGCTTTGGTTCTTTCCGGGCAGCTGGATTCTATAGCACTGGAAAACGCATTCCAATCTCTTATCCAAAGGCATGAGGCGTTCCGTACATCCTTCGACTACGTAAATGGTGAGCCGAAACAATTTGTCCATGACTCTGTCCATTTTGCCATCGATCATGCTAGCGAAGAGGACAGTCCTGAACGTATAGAAGATCTCATTCGGACGTTCATTCAGCCATTCGAACTGAGCCAGGCACCATTATTGCGCGTTAAGCTGGTCAAATTGGCGGAGGACAAGCATTTACTCCTGATTGACATGCACCACATCATTGCAGATGGAACATCCGTGAGCATTGTGATTGATGAGTTAAATCAACTGTATAACGGGCAAATTCCAGAACCACTCACCGTTCAGTACAAGGATTATTCGGCTTGGTTGAAACAGATCAAGACGACGGGGCAGTCGCATAAGCAGGAGAAGTTCTGGATAGATGAATTCAGCGGGGAATTACCTGTTATGAATCTGCCTACGGACTATCCGCGACCGCAGTTTCAAAGTTTTGAAGGGGGTACGGTCGAAAGCGAGATTGATGCGGATATATCCCGCAGATTGCAGTCCTTGGCGAAGGAAGCAAACGTAACGGTCTTTTCGATTCTATTGGCGGCGTACAACGTTTTGCTGTCCAAATATACCGGGCAAGAGGATATTGTCGTTGGGACCCCGGTGGCAGGACGAAACCACACCGATATTCAAAATGTAGTAGGAATGTTTGTAAATACGCTTGCACTGCGAAACTATCCAGCAGGCAACAAGACGTTCCGCGAGTTTGTTCAAGAGCTAAGTGAGAAGTCACTCTTGGCAATTGAACATCAGGATTATCCACTGGAAGACCTGGTAGAAAAGCTTCAGGTTCGACGTGACCCAAGCAGGAATCCGTTGTTTGACACCATGTTCTCCTATGACAATGTGGCAGATACGGCCTTTGACTGGAACAGGGTAGAGGTCAGGCTTTATCCATTCCCAACGAAAATATCCAAGTTAGACATCGTCATGAATGTCGAGATGAGAAATGAAGGCTTTTTCGTGGAGTGCGAATATAGCACAAGCCTATTTAAGCCTGAAACGATGGAGCGCTTTATTAGCCATTTTACAAACGTACTGCGGCAGATAGCTGCGAACATGGATATTCTTGTGGGCGAGATTGATCTCATGTCTTTGGAAGAAGTGCAGTTTTTGGAGAAGCTCAGTAATGATACGAAGCGAGAGTATCCTGTGGTACATCCAATCCATGTTGCCATCGAAGAATCAGCCAGACTTTATCCAAATCGAATTGCCGTTTCCTATCAAGGCTCGACAATCACTTACCAACAATTGAACGAGAAAGCCAACGCAGTCGCATCGGATCTGCTGAAGCACGGGATAGGAAAAGGCAAGTATGTACCAGTGCTTATGGAAAGAAGTCTGGAATTGGTCGTATCGTTATTGGGTGTAATGAAGACGGGAGCAGCGTTTTCACCATTGGACATTCAGTGGCCTGTCGATCGACTCCAGTCTGTTATTGCTGAGCTGGGTAGCGAGTTCGTATTCGTAGAATCTGGACATGCCTTTACGGAAACGGATTTGGGAGCGAAATTGGTCCCGATTGATCTGGGGCAGCTGACAACGGAAGTGGAAAATCCTAATCTGTCCGTATCGCCGGAAGACCCGATCTATGTCATTTTTACTTCTGGCTCAACAGGCAAACCAAAAGGAGTCGTCGTACCGCATAGAGGGATCGTCAACCGCTTTAACTGGATGAATGATTATTTTGGAGAAGAGGCAGCGCAATCTGTCCTTCAGACCACCAACCATGTATATGACAGTGCCATTTGGCAATTCTTCTGGCCGCTGACCAATGGCGGAAAAACAGTCTTGCCTACAACAGGGATGACTGTCTCGGCTGATTACATGGCTGGAATCATTGAAGACGAACAGATTACCTTAACTGATTTCGTCCCATCTGTTTTTAATGTGATCGTTAATCAGTTAGCCGAAAATCTCGAGCTGCAGGGCAAATTACAATCGCTCAAAAAGATCATTATCGGTGGCGAGGAAATTGTTCCGTCTGCTGTTTCCAAATTCCTGAAAATATACCAGTATGTATCTCCGACGAATTTGTATGGTCCGACAGAAGCAAGTATCGGATGCATTGCCTATCAAATTACGGGAGAGGAAGAGCGCATCCCGATTGGAAAACCGATCTTCAACACGAAAATCCTTCTACTCGATTCGTACGGAAAACGAGTGCCGATTGGTGTTCCAGGAGAAATCTACATCTCAGGCATGCCGCTTGGATTAGGTTATTTGCATAACGAGGAGCTAACGAGACAGAGCTTTGTCGATAATCCATATGCGGAACCGGGCTACGAAAAAATGTATAAGACAGGAGATCTGGCTGTCTATTTACCGGATGGGAATATCCACTTCCTGGGCAGGAAGGATTTCCAGATCAAAATCAGGGGATATCGAATCGAGCCAGGGGAAATTGAAAGCAAGCTGCTTTCGCTGGAACAGGTAAAGGAAGCAATCGTTATCGCCAGAGAAGAAGAAAATGGAAGCAAGTACTTATGCGCCTATATTGTGACAGAGCATGAGCTTGCGGCAGACGAGTGGAGAGACCTGCTCGCGAAAGATTTGCCGGAATACATGATCCCGTCTTTCTTCGTTCGACTAGACGCTATGCCGATCACCGCTGTTGGAAAAGTAGATCGGAAAAAACTCCCTCTTCCTGATCGCTCTCTCTTGGTGGAGGAACACATCGTCGAGCCGTCCGATGAACAGGAACAAATTATGGTCACTATCTGGCAAGATGTGCTGGGGATTGCGCAAGTAAGTGTGACCCACAACTTCTTTGAGCTTGGGGGAGACTCCATTAAAGCTCTTCAGATGATTGCGAGATTGAGGAGTCATGGATATGAGCTCCGATTGAAAGACTTGTTCCAAAATCCGCGTATTCGCAGTGCAGCTAGATATCTTCAGACGCTGACCAGACAAATTGATCAAGGGCCTGTAATGGGAGCAGTCGCGTTGACACCGATCCAGATGAACTTCTTTGAACAAAACCATCAGAACCCTCATCATTACAATCAATCTGTCATGCTATTCAGAGAAGCTGGCTTCGATCCAGAACTGGTTCAACAAGCATTTACGAAGCTGATTGAGCATCATGATGCTTTGCGAATGAAATTCCAAATGAATGAGTCAGACATTGTCCAGGAGCATCGGAAACTGGACGAGTGCCTGGTTCCGATTATGGTCAAGGAGTTCTCGGCGCAAAACGTAGAGGAGATGGAGCAAGCTGCTCAGCTTATACAGGAAGGGATCGATTTGACGGATACCGCGTTGGTAAATCTCGGTCTTTTCCGAACAGAAGCTGGAGATCACTTGTTAATCGTGATTCATCATCTCGTTGTCGATGGAGTCTCATGGCGGATTCTTCTAGAAGATTTCCATACAGTGTATGACGCATTGTTGCAGAAAGAAGAGCCTGCTTTGCCTATGAAAACCGATTCCTATCAAACCTGGTCAGAAGAATTGCAAAAATATGCACAGGGAAGCGAAATTCAACAGGAAATCGGATATTGGAAGCAGGTAGAGGAAATGCCATTCTCTCCACTGGCAAAGGCGGAAACGAATGGGGCACTGTTTATGCAAGATACAACAGATGTCACCATCGAGCTTGATGAAGCCTTCACAGAAAAGCTGCTGAAACAGAGCCACCAGGCCTATAACACGGAAGTGAATGATTTATTGCTTACGGCGTTGGGTTCGGCGGTAAAAGAGTGGGCGGGGATAGAGCATGTGCTCGTGAATCTGGAGGGACATGGCAGGGAAGAGATCGTGAAGGGCATTGATATTTCACGCACTGTCGGATGGTTTACAGCCCAGTATCCATTCGTACTGGATATGAGCCGATCGGAATCCCTTGGCTATCAAATCAAAATGGTGAAAGATAGCCTGAGACGTGTGCCGAACAAAGGTATTGGATACAGTATTTTACAATATCTGTCTGCGGGACAAGCCGATGTTCCGTTAACGTTCCAGGTAAAGCCCGAGATCAGTTTTAACTACTTGGGACAGTTTGATACAGACTTGGAATCAGGGGGCATGACGACTTCCTCCCTGTCACCGGGCCGAGAAATCAGTCCGACCGCCATTCGTTCCTTTGCGCTTGATGTGAATGGAATGGTCATGAACCGCAAGCTGACACTTACTTTTACGTATCATCGTGAAGAGTTTGAAGAAGGAACCATTCAGCGCCTCGTGGATGCCTATCGAGAAAAGATCGTAGAAATCATAACGCACTGCTTATCGAAAGAGACAGTCGAGCAAAGCCCAACAGATTTCACATACGATGAGATGTCCATTGAGGAATTAGATCATCTTTCCCAACTGCTGGGTGAAAAAATTCAATGATAGATGGTGATGAGGTTTGAATGGTGTTCAAATTAAAAATATATACCGCTTGACACCTATGCAAGAAGGCATGCTATATCACTTTATCCTTCATCCTGAATCAGAGGTTCACTTCGAACAAACGGTAATTACGATGGAGGAGTCGTTGCGGCTTGATCTCCTTGATCAGAGCTTTCGCGACCTCGTCGAAAGATTCGATATCCTGCGAACAGTCTTTCACTATAAAGATAGTAAAAAGCCGCTGCAAATCGTGTTGAAGCAAAGAGAAGCAGCTATTCAGATCGAAGACATCTCTGACCTGACCCAGAATGAACAAGAAGCATTTGTGGAGCAATTTCTTGTACGGGATCGGAGCAAGAGATTTGATCTGGAGAAAGATCTGTTGTTTCGGATGACCGTTATGAAATTGAGTGAATCGAAATACAAGATGGTGTGGAGCTTCCACCATATTATTATGGATGGCTGGTGCTTGGGGATTGTCGCAAAAGACTTTTTCCATATCTATCGCTCGTATCTTCAAAATAAGAAGGCGGAGCTGGCACCACCGTATTCCTTCAGTAGCTATGTCACTTGGCTTGGCAAGCAAAATAAACAAGAAGGACTCTCGTTCTGGCGAGATAGTCTGGATGGATTTGATCAGCAATCTCCTTTACCGGTTGAATTTATTTCAACCGGTAAAGGGTACCAACGAGAAGCGATCGTGTTCCGCATTGATCAGGAAACGACTGCCCGTTTGGAGCAAATAGCGAGATCAAATGATGTGACACTGAGCATCGTCTTTCATTCCCTTTGGGGATTGTTGCTGCAACGATACAACTATGCCAATGATGTTGTCTTCGGATCAGTCGTTTCAGGCCGTCCCTCTGAGCTCGTTGGCGTAGAAGAAATGGTTGGGCTGTTTGTCAATACGATTCCCATGCGGATTCGCAGTGAAGGCAAACAGACGTTTTCGGAGTTGCTCGGGCAGGTGCAACAATTCTTCACAGCCACAAGCAGCTACCAATACATGTCTTTGGCGGATATTCAGTCCGAAACCACATTAAAACAAAACCTGATTCAGCATCTGATGGTCTTTGAGAACTATCCATTGACGGAGGAGGCATCCGACGAAGATGGAAAAGGCGGTTTATTCGGAATCACGGATGTCCAAGGATATGAGCAAACCAGCTACGACTTCAACTTGTGCATGATTCCCGGGAAGGAATTAGAAGTTCACTTTATTTATAACGCACTTGCCTACAGTGATGCCTACCTGCAAAAAGTACGAGCGCATTTCAATCAGCTGATTCAAAGTGTCGTCCGCAATCCTGACCAGCCGATTGCAAACATGCAAATGGTCACGGACGAGGAGCAGGCTCTCATTCTGCAGCAATGGAATGACACGGAAATGCTGGTTGATCAAACGCGAACGATTGACCAGCTATTTAAGGAACAGGTCAAAAAAGGACCGCATCATATTGCCGTGGTCGATCAGGATGGCAGCTACACGTATCAAGAATTAGATGACAAGTCCGATGCGCTGGCTCATGTGCTGCGTGAGAAAGGGGTAAAACCAGGCAGCATTGTTGGTGTGATGGTGGAGCGCTCTACCGCTTACAGCCTCGCCATCTTGGCCGTTTTAAAAGCGGGCGGAGCCTTTCTCCCAATTAGCACCGACCATCCGAGCGAACGGATCAGCTATATGATCGAGGATAGCGGGGCCAGCATTGTTTTGGTCCATGATTCGACGGTAGCGTACGCAGAGCGTATTCTCTCTGCAACAATGTTGATCAATCTTGATGATAGGAGCGTATACACAGACGTTACATCTGATGTACAGACCCTTCATCGTTCCAGTGACCTGGCCTACGTCATATATACCTCCGGGTCAACGGGGAAGCCAAAAGGGGTAAGGCTGCACCACGTCGGAATCGCCAACCTCCAGCAGTTTTTCATCAACGATCTCGGCATCACCAAAAATGACAGAGTGTTGCAATTTGCCAGCATCTCCTTTGATGCCTCTGTCTGGGAGTTTACGATGGGGGTATTGACAGGGGCGAGATTGGTTATTGTTTCAAAGGAAGTCGCACTCGATTCGCAGGCTTTCAGTGAGTACCTACTGCGGCATGAAGTAACGGTCGCGACGCTCCCACCTACATTCGTGACGTATTTGGAGCCGGAAAATTTCCCGAAATTGCAAACGTTAATCACCGCAGGTTCCGCAACAAACTGGGAGCTCGTGCATAAATGGAGCGCGCATTGCCGATACATCAATGCATACGGTCCAACCGAAACAACCATTTGTGCAACGACTTGGACGTATGAAGGGCAAGAGGAGCTGCCGCAGCAAGTTCCAATCGGAAAGGCCATTGCCAACACAAAAGTATACGTACTAGATCCGCATGGTCATTTGCAGCCTGAGGGAATTCCTGGTGAGTTAGCGATTGCGGGCATTAGCGTCGCCGATGGCTACATCAATCGCGAGGAATTGACGAACGAGAAATTTTTGGCAGATCCGTTTACTTCCGGCTCAAGGCTCTACAAGACGGGAGATATGGTGAAATGGCTTGCGGATGGAAGTCTGGAATATTTGGGGCGAATGGACAACCAGGTCAAGATACGCGGTTTCCGTATCGAGCTTGATGAGGTTGAAAACGTGATCCAATCCCAGACAGGAGTGAAGGAAGTAGTCGTGTTGGCCAAAAAAGAGCAGGGAGGAGAAGCCAACCTGATCGCTTATCTGGTCTGGGAGCAGCCTGAGTGGAACAGAGATTTGCGTCAGGAGCTTTTGGCTACCCTTCCGGCCTATATGGTACCAACGTATATCCACGTCCTTGAGAGAATGCCTGTAACACCGAATGGAAAAATAGATCGGAAAGCATTACCTGAGCCTGTCATGATTCGGGAGGCGAGTAAGCAACTGAATCCACCTGTTACAGAGCAGGAGATGAAGCTGGCGGAAATCTGGAAAGAAGTGCTCGACCTCCAGGAAATCAGTGTGGATGACCATTTTTATGATCTGGGCGGGCATTCTATCAAAGCGATCCAACTGGTAGCGCGACTGCATAAGGAAGGCATAGAAGTGAAGATTCAAACGATCTTCCAATACGATACGGTCAGAGCGCTAGCAGGATATGTAGATACCGTAAACCGGATTCGCACCACAAAAGCGCACGATAAAAATGAGCTGGAAACCTTGATCTACGCCCATTTCCAAGTACGAGGCAACTATGTAGAGGTGCCGTTCGGCAGCAAGCACCGAGCTGTTCTGTACGTAGAGGAAAATGCGCGGGACAAACACCAAGAAATCCTGTCCTTATTGCGTAGATCTTGTGATCCTTCGATTCAGCCGCACGTCATTCAATATCTGGATCTCGGGCAAAAAGCATGGGAAAAAGATAAGAATCTTTCCCAAGAGGCTATGGTTGATGAAGCGGAATCGTTGTCCTGGCAGGAGCGCTTCGTCAACGATCTTGATCAGCAGCTCCTTCGTTATTCGGAGGCAATCATCAATCAGCAGACCTTTATCAGACAGCCGCTGTCACCTTCACAGCGCTATCATGTACAGGAAAAGGACATTTCTGGAACAGTGATTCGCTTTGAGCGGATGATCGATTCTAGGACGCTGGAAAAGGCCTTTCTTAACGTCTTAGAGCGGCATCATTTGCTGCGATGCACGCTGGCTTTTGAGGGAGAAGAGCCATATTGGAAAGAATATCCTTGCCCTAGTGAAATTGCGCTCCCTGTTGTTGATGTATCGAACGATTCGGAAGAAAGAAAAGAAGCGGTGAGCCAGCTTTTACAGAGCGAATATTTTTACAAGCAGGATGATTCGATCGGCTCTTTGTCATACAAAGTGATCTTGCTGAAAGAGAGCGAGAAGGAGTACTCGTTCATATTCCCGGCGTCGCATCTCATTTTTGATTTTATTAGCAGCGAGGTTCTGCAAAACGACTTGAACCTGTATTACGAAGCTTTGGAGAATGGCACAGAACTCCCGGAAAATGGTCGGAATACGTATTGGGACTTTGTCCGGCAAATCACGAAGGGTCCAGTCGGAATCGAAGATCAGCAGATTATGGACGAATTTGATCTTCATGGATTTGAAAATAGTCTCTTGTCCATCGAAAGACAGCTTCCATCTTCATCCGCTTTGGACGGATACACGATTGTTACCTGCGAAATGGATATGGATAACACACAGGAGATAGAAAATGCGCGGATTCCGATCGCTCTTTTAGCCAGATTTTGTGAAAGAAGTTATGGAGTCCAAAAGGCTCCCATCTTTCTAATGAACTTTGGCAGATCTTTTATGGGGAACCATTTCTTCGATGTGCTTGGCGAGTGCATCGATCATATTCCGCTTCATATTGATCCGTCGTGGAGCCTCGATGAGATGGAAACGTATGTGAAAGTTCGGTTGGATCTCGCAAAGGAGAGCAACATTCATTTCACCAATCTCGTGCAAAATCCAGACGTAACGGAGAACTATCCTCTTTCCCATCACTCACTCATCCAATCCTTACAGATGACACCTATGATTTGCAACTTCCTGGGTGAGCAGAACAAGAGTCAACCAAGTGAATACGATCACCTGTTTATAAAAGGGAAAAAGCGAATTCTCTTTGAGGCTTCTTATACATCCACGGGTAAAATGACTATTTTTATGGCTTTGCCATATCGAGAGGATGAACGGAAGCTGCGAGCGATCTTGGAGGAGGAAGCGAAAAAATTGATAGGAATGCCTCTAGTCATACGCTAAGAGTGGCCTAGGCATCGCATTGAAAATCGGCAGATGGATTCCGCTCTATTCCGGGTTTATGTCCGTGATGTGTAGCGGGATCATCTTGCCGAAATAAATCGTCACCTAGAGGAATTACTATTCAGGGAGGTTAAGATGGGCAACCAAACATACGGATTAAATATTTTTCTCTTTTCTTTTACTCGTTTCATCACGGAATTAGGTAGTGGTGTATACAAATTTGCTCTTGCTCTTTACATTGCGGATGTGACGGGTTCTTCTGCTGCATTTGCAACTGTTCTGGGCTTTTCGTATTTGCCAGGGGTGCTGATTAATATTTTTGCAGGCGCCTATATTGATAGACACAACAAGAAAAAGATTATGGTTGTCACCGAGCTGTTAAGCGGTGCGCTCGTTCTCTTGTTTTTACTGTTTTTCCTCCAGTTTCCCACGAATCTATGGCTGTTTGTCGGATACGCCTTCGTGATCAGTACCATTCAGGCTGTTACGTATCTCGCTTTGCAAGCATCCATTCCTGAGCTGGTAGATGAGGACAGAGTAGGAAGCATGAACTCTATTTACCAAGCAATCAGCGCCATTCTCAATGTAGCGGGTCCTTTGGTAGGGGCGATTGCCTATCGTTTAATGGGGATGGAAATGATTTTGCTGATCGATGGTCTTTCTTTTATCGGAGCAGGTATTTTGCAAATGTTCCTCCGTTTCCGCAAGGCCGAGGTTGTACAGGAGACAACACAAAGCTATACAGAAACAATCAAGGAAGTCTTCCAATATATCCGAGAACAGGTTGTTATCAAGTACTTGTTCCTGATTTTCCTTTTGCTCAACTTTATTTTCCCTCCGCTCATGTATGTGGGGCTGCTGCATATTGCCTATCGAGTCGAAAAAGTATCGATGGAGCAATTCTCCTTTATTCAGTCCTCCTGGTTTATCGGGATCATTATCGGGGCGGCTATTGTCTCTATGAAAAAGGTAAGCAAATACGTTGAGAATAAAATCTTCCTTTTGATTCAAGTGCAAGGGATTCTCTTGATGTCGTGGATCTTTCCGATTTTTGTTCCGGAAACGAGTAACAGCTCGTGGATCATTACGGGCGTGTTTGTCGGGATATTATTGGTCTCCGCCATCTTCAACTCCATGGGGAACATCCCGATCTTTACCTTTGTTCAATTGACCACGCCTGAGCATTTGCGTGCCAGCATGTTTGGTGTGGTGGGTACTTTTACCGGAGTGGCTGTACCGTTTGGGATCTGGTTGTACGGTATTTTACTGGAGGCCGTTTACTGGCCGTATCTCCTGTTGGTCTCAGGTGCCCTCATTTTTGTGATCGCCTTGATCGCTCATCTGAACAAGCAAGTGAGTCAATACTTTAAGAAAAAAGAAGAACAGGTTGTTGCTACAGACAAGTCTGCTTGAGCAAGGTCACGATAACGAGAGAGAATAGGATGTCAGTTTCCTTCAAAAAGACAATGACAAAACTACTGGAGGACTCTACGTGAAGAGTATGCACTATGTCGTTTTGACCGTTGTACTGATGTTCATCACGGGATGTGGAGTCGAAACGAAACAGGAGACAGAGCAAACGAAACAAAAGATCGTACAGGTGCACACCGTAAAACAGACGGATTCCTTGCCAATCCCTCTTACTGCAATCGTTGAGTACAAACAGGAGAGCCACTTAGCCTTTGGGGCTTCTGGTACGATTGAACGAATGAACGTAACAAAAGGGGCAAAGGTGACACAGGGCCAGGTATTAAGTTCATTAAATACGAACTATTATCAAAAAGGGCTGGAAGCGGCACAAAGCCAGGTTCAAAGTGCATCTGCGTTACGTTCAAAAACGTTGCAAGGAGCAAGCGCGGATCTCATCAGCAAGCAACGCTTGGCAGTGGACAGCCAGGAAAAGCGTTTGAAGGATGCGCAGCGGAAATGGGAGACAGCCCAGGAGCTGTTTAAGGGCGGCGCTATTTCGCAGAGTGAGCTGGACAGTGCGCAGTCGGAAAAAGAGCAAATCGAGATTTCGCTACAAGAGGCGCGAATTACGCTGGATAAGCTTCTAAAAGGTGCGGAAGTCAATGAGATTGCTAGTGCGGATGCCAATTTCAAACAAGCAGCCAGTGAAGTAGAGCTCGCAAAGAAAACCCTTCAAGAAACGCAACTCGTCGCGCCGTTTAGCGGTACGGTCATCGATGTGACCCAAAAGGCAGGCAGTCTTGCTCAGCCTGGTCAAAGTATCATTCACCTTGTCGACGGCTCAGAAGTGAAGCTAAAGGTCGATGTCCCATTGGATGTGATGGAAAACTACAAGCAAGGGGACACGGTGCCTGTGGCAGTGGAGGGAAAGACCAAAAGTAAAGGAACCATAACATTTATCTCACCCGTTCTCAACGAGGAAACGGGGAAGTATCTGGTAGAGATAGCTGTTTCCAATAAAGACAACGTGTTGATCGAGGGGATGGTCGCGACTGTAGAGATGTCACGCAAAGTAAACGGGATGCTCGTACCCGTCCAAAGCGTGGGCATTAAAGAAACACAGCGCTTCGTCATGGTTGTCGAGAATGGTGTACTCAAGAGACGCGACGTGGAAGTTGGGCAAATTATTGGAAATAACGTTGAGATTTTATCGGGTTTACAGTCCGGCAATCAAATCCTAATCTCCGGCATAACGTACTACGCCGAAGGAGAAGTCGTTACGGTGAAAGGGGAGTAACCGATGGACAAGGTCATTCTCTTTTTGCTGAAACGAAAAGTGATCCTCTATTTGTGTACATTCCTCATCGTACTTACGGGAATCGGTGCTCTCTTTTCTTTCCATGTGGAGCTCGTACCGAAAACGAATTTGCCTTGGATTGAAGTGAATATTTCAGGAGGAGCGCTGCCGCCTGAAGAGATGGTGGAAAAGGTCACAAAAAAAATAGAGCAGGAATTGAAATCTGTAGCTGGGATTAAAAACTTCTCATCAAAAACAGGGACGGGGTTTTCTGGAATTTCGATCCTTGCTAAGGATGGGGAAGGTGAAAAGGTCAAGCAAGAGACCCAAAATATTGTGAATCGGCTACGCAACGAATTTCCCAAAGTAGTGGATACCGTAACCGTCACGCAAACGAATCTAGGTGACGAGGACTTAATCGATTACGCCATAGTGGGTGCCGATACACAGACCATGCTCACCTTGCTGAAAACGACCATTAAGGATCGAATAGAATCCGTCCCGGGTGTGAAGGAAGTGGTCGTATCCGAGGACGGTTTTGAAAATAAGGTTGCGATAACATTTCGACCTGAACGGCTTACTACCTATCGAACGACACCAGCAGATGTTGTTGGTCAGCTACAGGGTACGAATTGGAAAAAAGCCGTGGGGATATTGGAAAATCCCGGGTTCGACACGGTTGTGATGATTGACAACAGCTTAAAGAATGTAGAAGAGTTCAAAAGCATTTTGATCAAGACACCCAAGGGCAAGGTTGCACTCGAACAACTGGCATCGGTGAGTGACTTGC
This sequence comes from Brevibacillus sp. HB1.3, assembly GCF_013186635.1. Taxonomy (NCBI): domain Bacteria; kingdom Bacillati; phylum Bacillota; class Bacilli; order Caryophanales; family Paenibacillaceae; genus Brevibacillus; species Brevibacillus sp. HB1.3. The sequence goes on from NZ_JABMIT010000010.1 coordinate 97,930, forward strand.
GTGGAAGCGTGAAGGACGCTATTTCCATGACAGAAGGAAACCTCTTTGTGCAAATGAGTGTAAAGCGCGCTGCGGGGAGTGACCTGATCACCACACAGAAGAAAGTCGAAGAAGTTGTGAGGCAAATCAATGAGGAAGCGGGCGGAAGCTATGAGCTAAGAGTCATGTTTGAATCCGTCTCCTTTATTAAAAAAGCGATCACCAATTTGAGTCGAGATGTTGTCATTGGGGGAATATTGGCAATCCTCGTGCTCTGGGTATTCCTGAGAAATTGGCGTGTGACAATGGTCATCGCAACGACGTTGCCTCTCTCTATCCTGATGACGTTCATCGCTCTGAAAGCTGCCGGATATAACATTGACATGGTGGTATTGATATCACTGAGCTTGTCGATCGGATTGATTGTTGACGCCGCGATCGTTGTTCTGGAGAGTATTTATCACTTGAGAGAAAAGGGAATGCAGCTGAGACAGGCCATCGTTCAGGGCTCAAAAGAGGTGATAGCACCTGTATTTGCTTCCCAATTAACCTTGATTGTTGTGTTTTTACCGCTAGTGGTCGCCGATTTTGAACAGTGGCTGAAGCCTATTCTTCATACCATTGCGTTTACCGTCACCTCTACCATTCTTGCGTCAACGATTGCAGCTTTTCTGTTTGTTCCGATTTTTTCAGAGCGTTTTCTCCAACATGATAAACAGTTGCAGTCCCCTAGCAAAGAAGGGAAAAATCGGATTGTTTCTCTCTTTCAGCGATTACTGCTGTTAACCCTTCGTCATCGAGTTCTCACATTGCTGGTGGCTCTTGGGGTGTTTGTAGGGGCGTTGAGTCTCTTCCCTTTGATTAAGATAGGAAACGGCTTGAATGCCAATGAGAATCAAATTTTTGCCACGTTAACAATGCCGGATGGCACTAGCTTGGAACAGGCGCGAACAGCAGCAGTTGAAGCGGAAAAAGCGTTAAGAGAGCTGTCTGATGTGAATCAAGTCTTTTTTACGGCAAAGAAAGAGACAGTGGAGTTAAATATTACATTAGTGACCAAGTCGCAACGAACGCAAGAGAAAGAAGAATTTATGCAAGAAGTAAACGGTCGCTTGAATGCGATTGACGGTGTGGAACAAACGAGTATGACATTTGGATTCTCAGGTAAATCGGCACCTATTGAGTTGCAGGTTGCGGGAGAAGATTTGGAGGTTTCGCGGGCGATTTCCGCAAATGTAGAAGAAATGCTGGCGAGCATCCCTGGTGTAGTCAATATTCGGAATGACTTCGAAAGAGGGAAGGAAAAAGTAACGCTCACACCAAAGCAAGAGGCAATGTCTCAATTACAGGTTGACTCCGATTCATTGGACAGCCAAATCAGCATGCTGCTTGGGGAGCAGCCCCTATCCGCAATCAGTCAAAATGGTATCGAAACCTCGATTGTTGCCAGATTTCCAGAGACATGGGTGACACATCCTGACCAGCTCCAGCAGATCATGATACGAACAGAAACAGGCACGCAGGTGCCGCTACACGAGCTGGTTGATTTTCATTTCAGCAAATCTCCGATTACGATCAAACATGAAAAAGGAGAGCAAATCATCACGGTATCCGCAGAGCTGTTGGGCACGGATATTGGTACGGCGGGCAGACAAATAAATGAGAAGCTGGGTACAGTGGAAATGCCTGCTGGATACAAGATCGAGATCGCTGGTGATTTGAAGGAACAGAATAACACCTTTACGCAAGGAATTCTCGTTCTGATCGCGGTCATCTCCCTTATTTATGTGATTATGGTGGCACAGTTTGGGAGGTTATCACAGCCGTTTATTATCATGCTGTCGTTGCCAATGGCCTTGGTGGGAGTCATTCTCGGATTCGTGGTCACGCAGCGAATTTTTGGTGAGATGGCGATGATTGGGCTCATCATGCTGGTAGGAATTGTTGTTTCCAATGCGATTCTGTTAATTGACAGAATCAATCTGCTCCGCTCACGGGGGATGGGATTGGAAGAAGCGATTGTACAGGGCACGCGAGATCGTGTTCGTCCGGTAATCATGACCAAACTGACAGCGATCCTCGGTATGCTGCCGATGGGACTCGCTGTTGCGGAAGGAGCGGAGCTAGAGGCGCCGCTTGCTACCGGGGTAATTGCGGGATTGATTTTTCACACGCTCGTAACGCTTGTATTGGTTCCTGTTCTTTATTCGATCTTTGAGGGGATTCGTGAAAAGAGAGTAGCGCGAAAAAAAGCAACTCGTACTGCTGATATGTAAAAAGGGAACCGGGGCACGGCGCTGGCGAACCAGCATTGTGCCCTGTAACCACCTCATAGAGCCGAATAGCATGACGACAGGTGAGCCCCGACCAAGGGTGAAGCCAACGATTTTTTGCAACAAAATATTGGATGATTGCCATGTTGCTTGGTCACACTAAGGTGGGAGGTGTAACCATGGAACGAACCATTCAGGTCAATGGTGAGGATTATCATTTCGAGTCAACATATGATGGGGATTCACAGTACAACGTACAAGTACGATGTGGCAAAAAAGTGGTATCGAGTTTCAAAATCTCGGCCGGATCGGAAAGTGAAGTGTTTGAGGCAGCCCGTGCTCATTTCAGTGCGGGTAAGGAATTGGGCAATCTAAATGGATAGAGATTGGTCTCGGAACGCAGCTTGCGAATGCAGGGCTGCGGTTTTTTCTTGCGTAAAAGGAGGTCTCATGATAAGGTTATTTTGTTTCCGTGGAAACAAAGATCGATAGATAAGGAGCTGATGCTGCATTGGACCCTAAAAAGAAGCTTTGGAATCGATGGATCACCTTCCTACATAAGCAGGAGGAGCGCAGCAAGCTACGTGAAGAAATGCTACTGCGCCAGATCAAAAACAGCGTACCTGATTATGATAGAGTTGGAAGGTTATCCGTAACAGAGCTCCACGTCCTTCAAGAGGTAGGGCGGAAAGATCGAGTCAATGTTACGACAATTGCACAACATATTGGGGTAACAAAGAGTGCGATTTCCAAAATAACAGTCAAGCTTTTGAAGAAAGGATTGCTCGAGCGCTATCAGCTTGAAGACAATCAGAAGGAAGTTTTTTTCAGGCTGACATCAGTAGGAGAGATGGTAAACGAGATTCACGAACACTACCATCAACGCCTGGAGAATGACGTGTACCGATTCTTGGATAGGTATACTCCCGATGAATTGGCATTTTTGGATGAGGTCATAAGAGAAGCAACAGAAGATTAGGGGAAACATAAAACGGTTGTTCATTATTTTTTTTACGAAAATTGTTTCCAAGGACACAATTTTAAATATAGAAGAGGAGAGTAACTATGAATCCAAAAAAAGTACTGTACCTGCTTGGGATAACACTTATGCTAGGTATGTTCGCGCAAAATTTGTTCATGCCTATTTTACCAGTCATGCAAAAAGAGTTTCAGACGAGTGCAACCATGATTAACTGGACCGTTTCAATCTTTACCGTCATGCTTGCGATTATGCAAATCATCTACGGACCATTTATCGATCGGTTCGGCCGAAAACGTGTCATGATTCCTGCCCTGCTCCTATTTACGACCGCTTCAATCGGATGCTATCTGGTCGATTCTATTTATGGGCTACTATTTTTCCGTGCTTTACAAGGGGCGGGGTTTGCTGCCATTCCGATCGTAGCCGCAACGATTATTGGAGACATATTTACAGGGGTCCAACGTGCATCTGCGATGGGTACTTATCAGATGCTGCTTGCGCTCAGTCCGGCACTTGGTCCACTGTTAGGAGGCTGGATTGGCGGTATCGGCGGACATTCTGCGGTCTTTTTGTTTTTGGCAATCTGTGCAGTTTTTCTCGTCGGCATCAATGCGATATGGTTACCCGAAACGAAAAAGGCCCAAGCTACATCATCAGGCGGCTTTACATTAGGATCTTTCCGAAATATTTTGCTCCACCCAGTCGGTGCCTCTGTCATTTTGATCGGTTTTAGCCAAATGTACGCCTATTATTGCTTCCTGCTTTTTCTCCCTGTCCAATTGACGAACCATTACGCAGTCTCCGTTGAAATAATCGGATTGGTTTTCTTGCTCGTGTCAGTCGTCTTTATTATCAGTAGCAAGCTGTCTGCTGTCTTGCAAAATCGATGGGGAGCGCGTAAAACATTACTGGTGACGACCGGTTCAAATGCTTTGGCGATGTTTCTTTTTATGACTGCGGCGGATGTTTCTTTTCTCCTGCTTGTGATAACAAGTACGCTGTTTGCCTTAACCTTAGGTGTAGGTATGCCTGCACATACGATTTTGCTATCCGAAGAATTTGAAGCAGAGCGTGCAACGTCCATTGGTGTGTACAATTTCATCCGCTATTCAGGGATGGCTGCTGGTCCGGTTGTAGGTGCGATGCTGTTAGAATGGGGAGGAGTCTGGCTTGATTTTGGAATAGCTGGTATCCTCATTGCTTTGGCGACCTTATTCGCAGGGCAAAAGGTGAAAAGAACCACAGTGAACATGCAAGCAAAGCTCTAATGTTCGGACAGACTTTTCATGTTCGGCTAAATATGCTACAACAGGGATGAAACAATGGAGCGGGAGGAGCAATCAAAAGATGCAGCATCAAGAAGAACGGGACCCGAGGGTACTGATTGCAGGTATTAGCGAAAATCCGTCTAGCATCCAGTCACTAACCGAAGGCGAATGCCTTACATTCCTGCAAATGCTCGAACAGCAACGCCTGGAACATCCAGACGAAGAGCTTGATTTGGCTGAGGCGATGGTGTTGACACGGATGTCTGCTTTGCGAATGCACAAAACAGGAGGCCATACACTTGCAGCTGAATGGGTCGATCGTGCGCTTCAACTAGCCCCTGATTATCGCTACGCGAGAGAGATTAAGCTCGAGTTGTATTTTTCTTTGTTACGATCGCATGCCTTTCTCACTGAATTCAAATCTGTGCGTGAAACGGATAACGTCGTCATGCGCAGGAGAACAGTTGAGGTGCTGGAGGAGCAGGCAACCAATGAGCTGGCGGAAATCACGAAGTGGCGCTCTCTTGCGGAGGAGACGCTACTGGCAGCGCAACAGTGGAACGATTCGGAGGCGGAAGCGACGGCTGCTGGCCTCGTGCTGTTATACACGGAACGACAAAATTTATTAGTACAATTGCAAGAACGCATTCAAGCTTATGGAGCGTCTTTATCCGGGGTTTTTTACTCCAGTGAAATGCTTGTCCAATTGCAAGAGACGATTCGTGCTTTAACGAATCAGCAAGACCAGAAAGAAAAGCTTCTGCCGCAAAGGAACGAAAGGTTGGAAGATCGCGAAAAAACGCCTCAGCAAGATTTGAGTGCGTTAGAGCAATTGGAGCAGTTGATCGGCTTGGACGAGATCAAACATCGGGTTCGGCAGTTGGCGCAATTTCTGCAATATCGCCAGCTGCGCGAAGAAAAGGGCTGGCATATGAAAGACCAGCTCCCCCTACATCTCGTACTGATGGGCAACCCAGGAACGGGGAAGACGACTTTGGCTCGCTTGATCGCCAAGCTGTATCAAGAGCTCGGGTTGTTGGCAAAAGGACAGCTTATCGAGGTGGATCGTTCTCAGTTGGTCGGGGCTTACGTGGGACAGACAGAGCAGCGCGTCATGGATGCGATCAAGCAGGCAGACGGCGGCGTCCTGTTTATCGATGAGGCATATAGCTTGAAGCGCCCAGATAGCTCTGGCAGTGATTACGGACAGGTGGCGATTGACACGCTTGTATCCGCTATGACAAGTGGCGAGTATGCAGGACGCTTCGTCGTGATGCTGGCGGGCTATCCGGAAGAAATGCGTCATTTTTTGTACGCCAACCCTGGGCTGAATAGCCGTTTTCCAGAGACGGGTCACTTTTTGCTGCCGAACTATCAGGCGGACGAACTGGTGCAAATCGCAGAAGAAGTAGCCGCACGGAACGATTTTACTCTGACAGAAGCGGCAAAAATTACGCTGCGCCAGCGCATTGAAAAAGCGCAAGTAGACGAGACGTTTGGCAATGCACGGGCAGTCACCAATATCGTGCTCGATGCAATCTTTGCCAAGGGACGCGAGACAGACGGTAAGGAACTGAAATGGGATGACTTTACGATTCTGAAACCCGAGGATGTACGTGGCTTCGATCCGCCGCAAAAAGAAAGAAATGCGGAAGCTCGACTGCAAGCGTTGATTGGTCTTGCACAAGTGAAGACGGAGCTCAAAAAAATCGCTGCGTATGTGTCCGTCCAGCAAGAACGCGAAGCTAGAGGCTTGCCGAAAAGTCCGATTGAACTGCATGCCGTCTTTACTGGAAATCCAGGAACAGGGAAGACGACAGTGGCACAGCTGTACGCGCAGATTTTGCAAGAAATCGGTTATTTGAAACGGGGTCATCTTGTTACGGCGAGTAGAGCCGACTTGGTAGCGGGGTATGTCGGACAGACCGCAGCGCTTACACGACGAAAAGTTCGCGAAGCGTTGGGTGGCGTCTTGTTTATCGATGAAGCGTATTCGCTGCTGGGCGGAGGAGAGCGAGATTTTGGGCAGGAAGCGGTTGATACGCTCGTAGAGGAGATGACCAAACACGAAGAGAATCTGGTCGTGGTACTTGCAGGCTACCCTCTCGAAATGAATACTTTAATGATGAGCAACCCTGGACTTTTGTCGCGTTTTAAAAAATACATTGCGTTCCCCGACTACACCGTGAAGGAACTCGTGCACATTCTTGAACAGGCTGCATATGAGGTGGGGTATGCGATTGAGAAGAACGTGCTGGAAAAGATCTCACAGTCTTTGGAAAAAGCAGTCAGTGATCATCGATTGAATGGCAACGGTCGTTTTAGCCATAACCTGTTGCAAGAGGCGATCCAAAACCAGGCTGTGCGACTGATGGATATTCCGAAGCAGGAATGGAATCAGGAAATGCTGATGCAGTTGGCATGGGCCGATTTTCAACCGCTATTACAGTGGACAGTAGAAGAAAATGGGGCAAAAAATTAGTTTTTGTCCCATGTCTATGCCTTCTTACTCTTTTGACAATTCACCCTTTCTCTTATAATGGATAGAAATGGTTTTCTTATGCCATGGGGGAAGGGTGTTTGATTTGCGAAAAAAATGGCAGGCAGCTTTATGCACGACACTTGTTCTGACACTTTCACTGGAGGGCATTCCGGCGGATGCCAAGCAAGAGGGAGAGCGTCGGGGCAATATTCAGATCGAAGCGGATAAGGGTCTTGCATTGGACAAGCTTTCGTCGAAAAAGAGAGAGTCTGAGCTCGTCGTTATTCAGTTATCTGGTCCTGTTCGTGAGGAGTGGAAAGAAGAACTGGAAAATCTCGGCGTCACGCTTGGTGATTACATACCGGATTATGCATTCATCGCAAAAATGGAAAATGAACAGGTAAGAAAGGAAGTCGAGGAGCTGTCCTTTGTCGAAGAGGTTATGGCTTATACACCGAAGTCAAAGGTATCGTCCGAGCTTCGCTTTGAAGGAGGCAACAGAGAGCGGGTCGAGGTTGCTGTCATCGGTTTCAACCAACGGGTGGACATGTATCGAACGATGACGAAAATGACGGAGGATCAAGATATACGAGATATTCAAACACCTGAGGATGCTCCACATATTTCAATCGCTAAGATGGATCAGGAAACGATTGAACAAGTGATCGAATCAGATGATGTCATTGCGGTTGTCCCCGTGCCAGAAAACAAGCTGCACAATGATGTGGCAGCTACCATCATTCATTCGGACAAGCTGGCCTTGACAGGGTACACAGGCAAGGGACAAATTGTCGGAGTCGCCGATACCGGACTTGATACAGGGAAGCTCCAAGCGATGCATCCAGATTTTAAGGGCCAGATTGAAAAGCTCATTTCACTTGGCCGACCGAATGATGCGAGTGATGTCCACGGTCATGGTACGCATGTAGCCGGCTCCATTGTAGGCACAGGAGCAGCATCAAATGGACAGTATAGAGGAACGGCACCGGGTGCCAAGCTCGTATTTCATTCCATAGAGAATGCGAAAGGAAAGCTCGTCACGGATGTCGAGACCATTTTGCAGGAGGCATATGAAGAGGGAGCCCGCATTCACTCCAATTCATGGGGGGCGAATGATAAGGGAGAGTACAGCCTGTCATCGCTACTGTTTGATCGCTTTTTATGGGAGCATCCAGATATGACGGTGCTTGTTGCGGCTGGGAACGAAGGCGATAAGGGCTATAAAACGATTGGGAGCCCAGCCACGGCTAAAAACGTCATTGCCGTTGGCGCTACGGAAAATGTTCGTCCCAACTTGGGGAAGAACTCCGATAAAGCGGACGACGTGTGGGTATCGAGTAGTCGTGGGTTAACAGGCGACGGGCGTTTGAAGCCGGATATTGTCGCGCCTGGTACAGCGATCTTGTCCACGCGTTCTTCACTGGCACCGAGCAAAAATTTCTACAAGCGTTTTAACGAACAGTACGCGTATATGAACGGCACGAGCATGGCTACGCCAATTTTAGCGGGCGGTGTGGCACAAATCCGGGAATTTTTGCAGGAAGAAGGGGAAAAAAATCCGAGTGGTGCATTAGTTAAAGCCATGCTGTTGACGAGTGCAGACAACTTGGATGAAGACATGCGAGAGCAAGGCTTCGGACGAGCCAATTTGGCAAATGCGATTAAAACGAACTACAAGGACGAGAAGGACGGCATTCGCACGCGTGAAAAAGTTACGTATAAGGTCAAGGTCTCAGATGATTCCAAGCCGTTGGCAATTACGCTTGCGTGGACGGATTATCCTGCTGCCATTGTCGCAAAGCGTGCACTCGTCAATGATTTGAATCTGAAAGTAACGACACCGAGTGGAGAAAAGCTGAACGGCAACGACTTTTTTGAGGCACCGTACAACGACGAAGTGGACAATCTCAACAACGTCGAGCAAGTATGGATTACCGAGCCGGAACAGGGAACCTACACCGTGACAGTCGAAGGTTATAACATCCCGAAAGGACCTCAGCCGTATGCGCTTGCGACAACGGGAAAATGGCAAAAGGCCGATGACGAGGAAAAGGAAAAGCCACCGGCTGAACAGGAGCCTTTCCGAACAGGTAAGCTGACGAAAAAGCAGAAATACATGGATTATTCCATTCGCGTCAATGAGCCTGGGGATTTGGAATTGTCTGTAGACTGGAAAGAGGATGCAGACGTTGATTTGTACGTGTATAACAGTCGTTCAAAAGAGCTTGCTTCTGCCACAACGTCCAACAGTCCTGAGCAACTAACGGTGAATATCGAACAAACTGGTCTGTATAAAATCCGGGTCATGCTAACGGAAGGCAAAGAAGCGAATTATCGCATGTATATGAATAAGCCAGAAAAATAAATCAAAGACACAACCTTCGTCTCCGAACAGATGAAAGGTTGTGTCTATTTTAATGCTCCTCTTCTTTGCTTAACCACTCCCGTGCACGCATGGCGATTTCCAGGCAAATTCTGTTTTGGGTTGCCGTGTAATTCTCACCGAGAATTTCTGCGATTTTTTCCAAGCGATGATAGAGCGTTTGACGATGAATGAACAGTTTTTCCGCCGCCTCCTGCTTGGAGAGGTTACTATCCAAATAGACACGTAGCGTATGAACGAGCGAGGAGCCATGTGCTTGGTCGTGGGCTAACAGCGGGCCGAGGTAATCGCTGATGAAGGACTTTAGCACAGGCTCACTAGGTACGTGGAACAGGAGTCGGAACAATCCGAGATCAGCGAAAAACGGACTGGATGATTCCTGACAAAAAGCTAGAGCCTGTTCCGCCTCCGCGAGGTGCCGCCCAGCGTCTGACAACCGTTTTCCGGCTCGACTAACGCCCATCCGTATGGGAATATCGACTCCCAGCATTTGCGACATGATCCTTTTGACCTCGCGAAAGGCTTTTTCAAGGGTGCGACGAGAATCTGCAAGCGGTCGTTGTTCGATCAGCAAAAAATAAAAGCGATGTCCCATGCAGCGTATGAAAGGACGAAAATGATGACGAGTCAATAGTGAACGGAAGATAGCCGTCAGATCGTGCGGTGGAAGGGAATCCTCGGCCAAGTTCTTCGGCTTCTCAAACGATAAAATAATCATGTGATAGCCAGTTGCTTTACTGCTGCCTGTGATACCGAGCAAGGAACGCATTTGCTCCTCTGGTATGGAGCGATTGGCAATCAAATCATCAAACAGACGGTTTTCCGTAGCAAGTGCCTGTTCCTCCACAAACATTTTCCGCATTAATATTTGGGCCATCGCGCTGACCGTATTGTCTAAGGTCAAGAGCAAATACTCATCCGGACTGCGTTCATACAAAACAATGCCGACATAAGCGAGCACGTACCCCATTGCCATCACGGGTTGATAGGCAAGCTGTCTGGTCGTCGATAGAGAAAGGAAGCGGACACCAGCTTCACTACTATCCAGTTCGGAAAAATGGGACCGCATTAAATCGCTCATTTCCACTGCAACATCATGCGGTACCACTGGGGCAAATTGTGTGGAGCCATCTGGGGCGTAATAGAAGACCTGCGTCTGAACCGCCACCTGAAAATGCTGCAATAGCTTGAGTATGCCCGCTGCCTGCAGACTGAGCTGTTGCAAACTGCGAGAGTAGGCTTCGAGATTGCGGAGTGCTTGCATCTGTGCATGGATCAAATGCTCGTGCAAATCTTGCGTGATGTCCACAAAGCGGACAGGCTGATGAAAGACGAGCAATGGAAACTGGTGGTGGTTCGCCAGCTCGAGCATATCTTCAGGGATGGAGGGGATGTAACGTCCCAGCTCGATGCATAGCCCGACTGCTTTTCGCCGAATCAGCTCTGTTAAATAGGCAAGTCGCTTTTCCTTTTCTTCGCCAAATCCGAGTCCGGTTGATAGGATCAGCTCGCCGCCATTTAAAAACTGACCCGTATCGGCAGTCTCCAAGACGTGAACCCAGCGAACAGGACGGGACAAGCCACGATGCCCCGCTACCACTTGGGCATGCTGAAACAACGGACGCTTGATGATTTCTGCAATGGTCAGGCGCAAATCGTTGCTCATCAGGATCACCTCTTCATTTACACTCTGTATGATTAACCCTACGGAATGCGTTGCGTTTTGTCTAGTGCTGACAGGCGTTATTTTTGGATAAAATGGAATTGTCAATTAATAGATTGTGAGGAGTTGAAGGGATGAACACAGCTATCGTTGGAAATCCGTTGAAAAACTACATTGGGGGCCAGTGGGTAGATTCACTGACGACACGTTTTGAAGATGTACCTAATCCGGCAACAGGAGAGTTGTTGTCACGCGTACCACTGTCGACGAGAGAAGATGTGGACAAGGCTGTTGCTGCTGCAAAGGAAGCGTTTGTGAGCTGGAGTGCTACCCCTGTTGTGGATCGTGCGCGCATTATGTTTCGTTTTCATAGTCTTCTCGTCAAGCACGAGGATGAACTCGCCCGGATGATTACCATGGAGAACGGCAAAAATCTCCCTGAGGCACAGGCAGAGCTATTGCGAGGGCTGGAAATGGTAGAGTTCGCTTGTGGGATGCCGACACTGATGATGGGAGAAACATTGCCCAATATCGCAAACAGCATCGACAGTCAGGTGATCCGCTTTCCATTGGGGGTAGTCGGCGGGATTACACCATTTAACTTCCCTGTGATGGTCCCGATGTGGATGTACCCGATTGCGATTACCGCAGGAAATACGTTTATTCTGAAGCCGTCGGAGCGAACGCCGCTGTCTTCGATTCGAATTGCTGAATTGCTAAAGGAAGCAGGGCTGCCAGACGGTGTATTCAATGTGGTAAACGGAGCGCATGATGTCGTCAATGGTCTGTTGGAGCATCCAGACGTAAAAGCGATCTCATTTGTCGGCTCGCAACCGGTTGCAGAATACGTGTACAAAACAGCAGCGACGAACGGGAAGCGCGTGCAAGCATTGGCTGGAGCGAAAAATCACCATTTGGTCATGCCAGACACGGATTTGAAGCGCGCGGCAAAAACAATTACGAGCTCCGCATTCGGCTGTGCAGGAGAGCGGTGTATGGCAGCCAGCGCTGTAGTAGCTGTCGAGGAGATTGCCGATGAGCTGATCGCGCATCTGATCGAGGAAGCGAATGCTCTCGCGATGGGGAATGGTTTGGAGGAGGGCATCGACCTCGGTCCTGTCATCCGTGATTCGCATCTGTCCAAAGTACATGACTATATCGAAAAAGGTGTTGCGTCTGGTGCCGCTCTGGTTCGTGATGGTCGCGAGGACGCGCAAAAGCTGCCGGATGGCTACTTCCTCGGGCCAACGATTTTTGACAAGGCAGATGCCGAAATGGTAATTGTTCGCGACGAGATTTTCGCGCCTGTCCTGAGTGTCATGCGTGTGAAGGACTTTGAAGAGGGCTTGGAGACGATCAGTCGCTCGCGTTTTGGCAATGGGGCGACCATTTACACAAACAACGGAAAATGGGGAAGAGAATTCGTTCAACAAGTGGAAGCGGGGATGGTCGGTGTCAATGTAGGGGTGCCTGCTCCGATGGGCTTCTTTGCTTTCTCGGGCTGGAAACAGTCCTTTTACGGTGATTTGCATGCAAATGGAAAAGATGGCGTTCTCTTTTTCACGAAGAAAAAAACGGTTACATCCAGATGGTTCGAAGATGGTGATACCAGCATAGGCTCGCAAAAAGTTTTTGTAAAATAACTGCTTGCGAAAAAGAAGGAGGATTGTGCGATGGAGCAAGGACAGGTGACGAAAGATTTTGATAAAGAAAGCTTGCTGGATGCAGACCGTTCGCATATGTGGCACCATATGTCCCCCTACAACCCTAATCCGATGATCGTAACCGAAGCGAACGGATCGTGGATCACCGATATCGATGGGAATCGGTACCTGGATGGGATGTCTGGCTTGTGGTGCGTCAACGTTGGCTATGGCCGACAGGAGCTCGCAGACGCTGCTTACGAGCAGTTGAAGCAATTGGCCTATTTTCCACTCACACAAAGCCACGTCCCTGCTATTCGTCTATCCGAGAAGATCAGCGAATGGCTTGGGGAGGAGTATCGCGTATTTTTTTCCAACAGCGGCTCGGAAGCGAACGAGGTCGCATTCAAGATTGCCCGTCAATATCATCACCAGAACGGGGAGCCTGGCCGCTACAAATTCATTTCGCGCCATCGTGCTTACCACGGGAATACGATGGGCGCTCTCGCTGCAACTGGTCAATCCATACGTAAGGAAAAATACGAGCCATTAGCGCCTGGCTTCCTTCATGTGCCGCCGCCTTACTGTTATCGCTGTCCGGCTGGAAAATCGTATGGCAAATGCAATCTGGAGTGCGCCCAATATTACGATCAAGTGATCAATTGGGAAGGCGAGAAGACAGTGGCTGCCGTCATCATGGAGCCGACCATTACCGGGGGAGGCGTCCTCGTTCCATCGCCGGAATACATGCCAAAAGTTCGGGAAATCTGCGATAAGTACGGTGTGTTGATGATCGTGGATGAGGTCATCTGCGGATTTGGTCGCTCCGGTCAAAAATTCGGGCACCAAAATTTCGGAATCAAGCCAGATATCGTGACCATGGCCAAAGGTATTACGAGCGCCTACTTGCCACTTTCTGCAACGGCTGTACGGGCAGAAATCGCAGACAAATTCAATGAGCAGGGGAATAATCTGCATTTCCGTCATGTCAATACATTCGGCGGTAATCCGGCAGCATGTGCACTTGCCCTGAAAAATCTCGAAATTTTAGAAGAGGAAAAACTGGTGGAGAGAGCCGAGGAACTCGGTGCAGAATTGCGTGCCAAGCTGGCTTTTCTCGCAGATCATCCATACGTTGGAGACATTCGCAGCTTCGGCTTCCTGATGGGGATCGAGATGGTAGAGGATCGTAATACGAAGGAGCCCGCGGCGCCAGCGAAATTGACGCAGGTGATTACCGAGTGCAAGAAGCGGGGGTTAATCATCGGGCGCAATGGCGACACGATTCCTGGCTTCAACAATGTGCTGACACTCTCGCCACCGTTTACTACGACGAGCGATGATATCGATTTTATTTCGCAGGTGATGAAGGAAGCCTTTGATACATTGGAATAAGAATAGCTTGGACGAAAAAATGAATAGATGAAAGCAGCGGGAGACTAGGAGATGCGAAAATTCTAGTCTACCGCTGTATTTATTTAACGATGTTGCTGATAGCGCTTTTGCAGCTTCGCTCGATGTGCGTCCAAAATTTCCTCAAAAGGAACCTCGTATTGGTTTGCCAGCAAGATTAAATTCCCAAGTACATCGCCTAGCTCTTCCACCAGCTCCTGCCGTGCTTCCGCTGCGGGCCTTTCCCCTTCATCAGGACGATCTCGACCGATTTCAATGGCGCGTACAGCTCTTGCCAGCTCGCCAGTCTCTTCCATCAGGAAACCTACACGAATAAATGGCCCGTACCCTGTCCAACCTCGTTCTTGATAAAAATCCCCAACCCATTTTTGGAACTCAGTTATATTCATATATATCTGTCCCTTCCTGATTTTAGTATAATTATATGACACGCAAAGAAATTTAGGAAAAGCCATTCTACTTCAACAAGTTTTGGGAGGATGACATGAAACGTATTTGTGTTTATGCAGGTTCCAATCCTGGTGTGAATCCACTTTTTGAGCGGTACGCCCAGGAGTTGGGAAAAGAACTGGTCGCTCGTGGTCTTGAATTGGTCTATGGTGGTTCCAGCATGGGACTGATGGGGCGCGTTGCAAATGCAGTGCTGGAAGGCGATGGAAAAGCGATCGGCGTCATGCCTACAGGACTGTTCCGCGGAGAAATCGTACATAAAGGGCTGACAGAATTGCATGAGGTCCTGACGATGCACGAGCGCAAAGCGAAAATGATCGATTTGTCTGATGGCTTCATTGCTTTGCCAGGCGGATTGGGTACCTTTGAAGAAATTTTTGAAGTGGTGAGCTGGGGGCAAATTGGCATTCACCAAAAGCCAATTGGACTGCTGAACGTGGATGGATACTATACCCCGTTGATGCAAATGGTAGCGCATGCGACTGAAGCCGGATTTATTCCTGCTATGCAGGGCGAATTGATTCTGTGCGAGAGTGATCCCGCTGTTTTGCTAGATCGAATGAGAGATTACACACCACCAGTGAAAGTGAACAAGTGGTCGGAATTGGAAAAATAAGAACGTAAAAAATAACCCGAAGCCCTCCGATTGTGGGAGGATTTCGGGTTGTGCTAGTTATTGACAGGATGAATGCAGGAGTGTTAATGTAGTTGATTATATCCCTAGTAAACGCATAGGAATAATATTAATATGATTCGTCTTCATACGTCAGGAGGATTCTTCATGAACAGATCAGCGAAATGGCTACAACTCTCCACTTCAGCAGCCGTACTCTCAGCGGCGCTCGTTTTTCCAACGGCAGTCGGTGCTGCAACGAAAACAACCGTTGAAGCACACGCAGAGTGGAACAGCTTTTTGCAGCAACAATACGGTGTGACTTTTGACAAGACAGTGACTCGCGAGCAATTTGAGAAAGCGTTGCTCAAGATCGTATCTGCTACCACAAGTATATCGGAAAAAGACTTGTCAGCCAAAACTTTCTTGCCTGTATCCAAAGATTCCTCCAAGCTGCTTGTATGGGAAGCGGTCAGTGCTGCTGCAAAAGCGGCAGAGTTAAAGGAGCTCGGGTATACATATAGCGAGGAAAAAGTAGCGAGTGCCTTGAAAAAAGCAGGGATTTCGTATAAAAAAGGCGGCACGCTTACCTTGCAGGCGGCACAAGAGCTGGCTGTGGCCGTTGACATGGGGCTTGTGTCCGCCAGTGCCTTGAAGTCAGCTTCGGTAGAAGGGGCAGCATCCGCAGAGCTTGCGAGTCAATTGCTAGCAAAAGTAGCAGAATTCCATGGCTCAGCGAAAAACTATTTGGGAACAATCGCCGATGAAGAGATTTTTGGCAAGCTCGCTCAAGCATGGAATGAATCGCAAATCATCAAAGCTGGTGAACTACAAGAGCTCATAGACAAAGGCTTGAAGCAAAACCTGATTACTGGCTACAATCTGAAGGATGCTGCATTCGATCCTCATTTTGATCCACAGCGCACGATTACGTATGGGCATAGTGATATTGCTCACGCTATTCAATTAATCGGCCTGTTAAAAAGTGAAGGCGTCGATGCCAAGGTCCAATTTGAGCCAAAAACATCTGCCTTCATTTATCTGAAAGAATGGGGAGAGCCTATTCAAACAGCCGATTATCAGGTGGTTCAGATTGAAAACGGCAACTACATTGCGTATGCCAAGGAGTACGATCTCAGCCTGGAATTCGATAGCGTAGAGGCGAAGAAGAAGTTCCAGCCACTTGTTTTGAAATATGCCAAACGGGATCAAGAGGACATGACCGGATTGCTCAAGGCTTCTTGGTGGCAGCCGCTTTATCATTCTCGTACGGAGCTAGCAGATTATGCCGTCATTACGAACAACGTGTTAAAAGATGGTCGTTATGTCGTGCAGTCTTTCTCCCTGAATGAAGAATCACCAAAAGTCGTGGAAGGCTTCCGGAAGCTGAATGACAAGGTAAAGGTAGAGACATACAAGTTTTGGGTGGATCAACCGTTCTTCAATTATCTCAACGGCGAATCGAAATAAATACCATGCATCGAAAAGCGTCCTTCCCTTCAGTGAAATGGGGAAAGGACGCTTTATTCTGTTACATTGATAATGGGTTAAAAAACTTTTTAGCGGATTTTGTCTATTTCTGGTATAATTTAGGGATAACCGTTGTTTTATGACGATAGTTGTATAGTCATGCTGATAGTTTGGGAGGGAATGAAGTGGAAAAGAAAGCGATAATGCTACTGTTGTCCTGTTGTTTGTTCGCTTCAACAGCATTCGCAGCAAACGCATCAACGACAATGCCAACCGCAACGCAAAGCGGTACTGGAACATCCGTGCAGGCACCAGCAGATTTGTCAAAAGGGCTGCTCGTGAATACCTTCACTTCCCATCAGTGGAAACAAGATTCGCTCACGAAGCTTCTGGGGAAATCCGTGAAAGAATTTGATGATTATGTGTATTATCCACAAGGAATCAGCATGAAGTGGGACGAAAACAAGCAAGCGTTTGCCGTTCTCGTTGAACCTTCCTATAAAGGCGAAGTTGTAAAAGGGATTACGACCTCTAAAAGAAAAGACGAGATCATCCGAATCTTGGGTAAACCACATTTTTCAGATGAAAAGCTTGCATTGATTGGCTATGCCGAACAGGGTTATCACTTGTTCTTCACGTTCACACAGGATAAAGTAAAAGCCATTTCTATTTATCGTCGCGATCAGATCGCCGATACAAAAGCGCTTGTTGATATGGCTAAAAACTTGCAAGACTATGGTGAAAAATTAGGGGCACCCGCAGAATATGCTGATTTTTCTATCTTTGGTGCTTGGGGTAAGCCGGATTTTTCGTATCACCTTAGAGGAATCGGTACATACGCCTGGGAGTATCCATCCAGAGGCATCGCCTACGATGGTATGCCAGATGATGCAACGCTAACCATCTACAGTAATTTTGGGAGCAAAGACAAGCTCGCAGATTTGAAAAACGTAAAGAACATCATCTTTTCCAAAGAAGATTCCCTGTTCCTGATCGAAAAACTGAGAATCGAATCGGAAAAAGAAACAATCGAATTGGCAAAAAAAGCTGGAATTCCTTCACCAGACAAGAAAAAAATTGCCGTGATCGATTCAGACAATTTGTACAATAATGCGAATCTACGTTTCTACCAGCCAGATTACACACCGCTAGCTCAACTGTATCCAGGTTATTTTATCGATGAAGTAACATGGCTGGACAACAACTGGATCTTGTATCAGACCATGATGGGTGTGGGAGTTTATCATGTCGTGACCCATGAAAAGATAGAAATTGTAGGGATGGAGAAAAAGGCAAACGAGCCGTTTGATATGCTGGATGTCCTTTCAGTCAAGCCGGATCTGACGAAAAAAGCAATTGTGTTTGAAGTTGGCATGAAAGAGAAGAAACAGACTTACACAGTGCGCTATCAAATCACGGGTAACAAAATCACGTTCTCCTGGTAAAGAGGAGGAACTAGTGCTCTTTTTTGGCACTGATGGGCGAGATGGCTGCTTCCTTCTCGGCCAAATACGAGCGCATGCCTCGAACAAACAACTCACGAAGGACTTCCTGCTGTGTTTTGCTGCTGACAAGAGAGCGAATGAGCTCTAGCTCAGCTACCAATTCTGAATCAAGGTGAAGGTTGACAGTCTTCCCTTTGGTCCGTGGGTGCAGCTCGTAGTAATCCGTTGATTTTTTTACGATTCCTTCGAGGACAACAGCTTCGTCCAACCATTCCTGGACAGGGATATACAAGCATGGTGCTTCCAAAATAATATGGGTCAGTTCTTCGCTAAAGCGTATGGCGAGGGTCTGGCCCTTTTTTTTATGCAAGTCGCGGATTTGTCGTGATCTCTCTTGATTGGAAACTGTATTTTCCAGCGTGAGTACGGCCAGTTCCATAGTGCCTCCTTATGGGATGAGCAGTTCTTCTTCTGGTACCGACAACAATACTTCTCCCGTTTTTTCCAATTGGACTTGGTAGGTGAAGTGCTGATCGCTTCGCTCGATGGATGTGATGATTCCCCAGCAGCAATCCCTCTTTCTTGTGAGTTGGACACGATCCAAAACCTCGTAGCTCGGGCGAAGATACCCTTTTTTATATAGATAAGTGAGTACGGATTCTCGAGGAAAAAGAAATCGTTTGTTTCCTTGTTTACTGACCAACAGGGGGAAGGACTCCCGTTCGTCTATACAATCCCCTAAAAAGCCTTGATCTGCCCAGCGTTTGACGGTAGCCATACTGCCAGCACGACCGGCTTTTGACTCCAGGAGGTCGAGTATTTCGCGCGAAGAGAGAAACGCTTTGCGCTTTTCGAGTTGCGTCAGGTAGTTTTTGCGCTCGGCTTCCAATTGGCTGAGAAGCGCATATGCTTCCGCGATTTTTTGTTTCATGATCCTGATCTCCAGGTCGTAATCCTTCATACGGGATGGCCCTTTCTACCTTAGTTTGTTGTTATCCTATTCGAACATGAAATCATTCATGTCAATCCAAGCAGAATTGATTTCGCTTCCTCACTAGGCAAATACGAAATGGAACAATCATAAAAAAGCGAATTCGCACATTGATTAATAGCAAGCAAGTTTAGATCTGGTGAGGAGGTTGTGGACCGATGAGCATTCCCAATGAGCTCGCGAAAAATTTCTCGGAAGTCGTGCCTGCCCTAAAACCGATGGAAGCCATCCATGAAGCGAATCGCTGCTTGTATTGCTACGACGCACCCTGTATTAAGGCTTGTCCCACGTCGATCGACATCCCTTCCTTCATCAAAAAAATTGCGACCGGGAATTTGTTTGGATCAGCCCGGACGATCATGGAATCGAATCCCGTCGGGGCGAGCTGCGCGCGCGTATGTCCAACCGAGGAGCTGTGTGAAGGTGCCTGTGTACTCAATTCAGCCTCCAAGCCCATCATGATCGGCCTGCTCCAGCGTCACGCGACAGACTGGGCAATCCAAAATCAGGCCACGCTTTTTTCAAGAGGCGAAGCAAATGGAAAACGGGTAGCCATCGTCGGAGCGGGCCCTGCGGGATTATCAGCAGCGCGTGAGCTTGCGCGCCTCGGCTACGCGGTTACGGTATTTGAAGCAAAGGATAAAGCGGGGGGATTGAACACGTACGGTATCGTGTCATTCCGTCTGCCACAGGAAATTTCGCTATGGGAAGTAGAGCAAGTAGAGGCATTGGGGGTAGAGATACGAACGCATACACGAATCGGCGAGGATGTGTCGCCAGATGAGCTACTTGACCAGTATGACTCCATCCTGTTGGCAGTCGGTATGGGCAATGTCCCTCAGTTGAATATCCCGGGAGAAGAACTGGAAGGTGTTCTCGATGCCATCGCACTTGTGGAGGAGACCAAGACCAAGCCACTATCAGACGAGATGTTTGGCAAAAAAGTCGTGATCATCGGTGCGGGGAATACGGCAATTGACGCTGCCACCTGTTCGAAACGGTTGGGTGCAGACAATGTCCAGATTCTGTACCGGCGGACCGTTCAGGAGATGTCCTGTTATCAGTTTGAGTACGAATTCGCCAAGCAAGATGGCGTAGAATTTCGCTGGCTCGTTGCCCCAACGCGTGTACTCGAGGAAAACGGACGAGTGAAGGGATTGGAACTGGTGCGCATGGAGCTGGGTGAGCCGGATGAGAAAGGAAGAAAGCGTCCAGTAGAAATTCCAGGCAGTCATTTTGTCATCGAGGTCGATTATGTCGTCAAAGCGATCGGACAAAACAGACATCTGTCTTTACTTGAAGCATTTGGGCTCCAACATCGCAATGGAATTGTCGAGGTCGAGGAAGGCACCTATCGAACCTCCCATGTCAAAGTTTACGCGGCGGGCGATGTCATTTTTGGTGGAGGCAAAACAGATGCGATGGTCGTCGATGCAGCCAATCACGGGAAACGAGCGGCTCATGCTATCCACCAATCGCTCAGTGATCGAGAACAGCCAGTATAAAGGAGGAGAACGATCATGGCAGATCTCAGCATTAATCTGGGGGGAATTCAATCCCCGAATCCATTTTGGTTGGCCTCTGCGCCGCCGACCAATTCAGGCTACCAAGTACAGCGTGCCTTTGAAGCGGGCTGGGGTGGCGCGGTCTGGAAGACACTCGGAGAACCGATCATCAACGTCACCTCTCGCTTTGCCGGTCTAAACTTTGGGGGACAGCGCGTCTTTGGTTTCAACAACATTGAACTGATTACGGACAAACCGCTCGAGGTCAATTTGAAGGAAATGGATGAAACGAAGCGGCGTTTTCCGAAGCATACGTTGATTGCGTCGCTAATGGTTGAACATAAACGGGAAGCATGGCACGAGATTGTCAAAAAGGTAGAGGCAATCGGCGTAGACGGTCTGGAATTGAATTTTGGCTGTCCGCACGGCATGGCAGAACGCGGGATGGGTTCTGCGGTTGGTCAGCATCCAGATTTAATCCGGCAACAGGTCGAATGGGTAAAAGAAGTCGCCCAAACCCCTGTCATCGTCAAGCTCACCCCAAACATTACGGACATTCGCTTTACTGCACGAGCCGCGAGCCAGGGAGGGGCAGATGCCATCAGCATGATCAACACGATTAACAGCTTGATGGGGGTTGATCTCGACAGATGGCTGCCGATCCCACACGTGGATGGAAAAGGGGCGCACGGCGGCTATTGTGGACCAGCAGTCAAACCAATCGCCCTGAATATGGTCGCAGAATGTGCACGCGATCCCAAGGTTGGTATTCCGATCTCTGGTATTGGAGGAATCTCTGATTGGCGCGATACTGTTGAATTTTTGCTGATGGGTGCAACAGGTGTTCAAGTATGTACAGCTGCCATGCATCATGGATTCCGGATCGTCGAAGACATGATTGATGGGCTTACTAATTACCTGGATCAGCGCGGAATTGCCTCTGTGATGGACATTGTCGGAAAAGCCGTGCATACGTACTCGGATTGGGGCCATCTGAATTTAAATTACAAGGTCGTGGCACGCATCCATGAAGAGACCTGTATCAATTGCAACAAGTGTCATATCGCTTGTGAGGATACCTCGCATCAATGCATCGACATTGTTCCTGATGCAGTATCAGGCAAAGAGCGCTTGGTGGTACGAGAAGAAGATTGTGTAGGCTGTAATTTGTGCTCCATCGTTTGTCCAGTGGAAGGAACGATCGAGATGGTCGAGATCCCGAGCGACAAACCTCCTCTCAGCTGGAATCAGCGGCAGGCGGCGTTGGCTGCGGGTGGTAGCTGCGAGCTGTAGAGCAATCATGTTTTCGGCGTGGGATGCATAGCGTGTAGAAGGGAAGGCATGTCTACTTAGTGACGGGTTGAAGGGGAGATGATCATCGGATGAAAAAATGGATTCGAAATGGCACAGTCGTGACAGCGTCAGACACGTATCAGGCGGACATTTTGATCGAAGGGGAAAAGGTAGTCGCAATTGGCTCCAATCTGGATGGGAAAGATGCTGAAATGATCGATGCTACCGGGTACTACGTTTTCCCAGGAGGGATTGACCCACATACCCATCTCGATATGCCTTTTGGCGGAACGGTTACTTCCGATAACTTTTATACAGGCACGAAGGCAGCAGCCTTTGGCGGGACGACGAGCATCATCGATTTTTGCCTGACGAATAAAGGGGAGCCATTGCATTCATCCATTTCGACCTGGCACGAAAAAGCAAGAGGGAAAGCGGTCATTGACTACGGCTTTCACCTGATGGTTTCAGATGCGAACGATCAAGTACTCGAGGAATTAGGAGCAGTCGTACGAAATGAAGGGATTACTTCGCTCAAAGTATTCATGGCCTACAAAAATGTGTTGATGGCCGATGATGAGACCTTATTTAAAACATTGGTTCGCGCTAAGGAACTAGGTGCCCTGGTACAGGTCCATGCAGAGAATGGAGACGTTTTGGATTATTTGATCAAGCAGGCAATTGCCAAAGGGCAGACAGACCCCGTGTACCACGCCTACACCCGCCCTCCTGAAGCGGAAGGAGAAGCGACGGGACGTGCAATCGCATTGACGGCACTGGCAGATGCCCAGCTGTATGTCGTGCATGTATCGTGTGCAGAGGCAGTGCGCCGGATCGCAGAGGCTCGGGAAAAAGGATGGAATGTGTACGGGGAGACATGCCCGCAATATTTAGTACTCGACATTACGGATCTACAGAAGCCGGGCTTTGAAGGGGCGAAGTACGTCTGGTCCCCTCCACTCCGGGAAAAGTGGAATCAGGACGTCTTGTGGAACGCGTTGAAAAACGGCATCTTGCAAACGGTTGGTTCCGATCATTGCTCCTTTAATTTCTCCGGACAAAAAGAACTGGGGCTGGGGGATTTCACAAAAATCCCGAATGGTGGACCAATCATTGAGGACCGCATGCGCCTCCTCTTCTCGGAAGGCGTAGCAAAGGACAAGATCAGTCTCAATCAGTTCGTCGATATGACCTCTACGAAAGTAGCCAAATTGTTCGGGATGTTCCCGCAAAAAGGAACGATTGCGGTAGGTTCGGACGCGGATATTGTATTGTTTGATCCAACGGTTACGCGCACGATCTCTGTTGAAACGCACCATATGAATGTCGACTACAATCCATTTGAAGGGATGGTGGTGAACGGCGATATCATCTCGGTGCTTTCGCGTGGCTCATTTGTCATTCGCGATCAGCAATTCGTCGGTCAAGCCGGGACTGGACGCTTTGTAAAACGATCGACCTTTGCAAGACCGTAATAAGGGAGAGCGTAAAAAGGCGAGGAGGGCGCTTATGGCAGATATTATTCGCATCGGCTTGATTCAGGCAAAAAACGATGTCCACGGAGACGAACCGGTTCATATGCACAAAGAAAAAGCCATAGAGAAGCATGAGAGGATGGTGAGGGAGGCGGCAGCCAAAGGCGCACAAATCATCTGTCTGCAAGAAATCTTCTATGGCCCCTATTTTTGTGCCGAACAGCAACCGAAGTGGTATGAGTCAGCGGAAGAAGTCCCAAATGGACCGACCGTGCAACATTTCTCTTCCCTTGCCCGTGAATTAGGAACCGTACTCATTTTACCTGTGTATGAACGCGTAGGGATCGGAACGTATTACAATACCGCCGCTGTGATTGACGCGGATGGCACGTATTTGGGCAAATATCGCAAGCAGCATATTCCGCATGTAGGAGTGGGCAGCAGCGGCTGCGGATTCTGGGAGAAGTATTACTTTAAGCCCGGCAACCTCGGGTATCCCGTTTTTGAAACCGCTTTTGCCAAGGTTGGGGTGTATATATGCTATGACCGACATTTTCCAGAGGGCGCACGATTGCTTGGCTTGAACGGAGCGGAGATTGTATTTAATCCGTCTGCGACGGTAGCGGGCTTATCCGAATACTTGTGGAAGCTCGAGCAGCCTGCTCATGCTGTTGCCAATGGTTACTATGTGGCAGCGATCAATCGGGTAGGGACAGAAGCGCCGTGGAACATGGGAGAGTTTTACGGGCAATCGTACTTGGTCGATCCGCGTGGACAATTTGTCGCCATGGGGAGCCGGGATCAGGATGAGGTCATTCTCGCTGAAATGAACCGAAACAAAATTCATGAGGTGCGAGATACGTGGCAATTTTATCGGGATCGCAGACCGGAGACCTACGAAAATATGGTAAAGCTATTACCTTAAGAAAAGAGTGAGGGAGGTGCCTGTTATGCGCCTTCCTCCTTTTCACATCATTGGAAGGATTCCATCAGAGACAAAAGGAGCGTTCAGGGATGAGGCAGATTGTATATCGAGGGGTCGAATACGGTGAGGGACTTCGTGTCGTGAAAGCGCAAAAGTATGAGAGAGCAGAAAGGCGTCATTTTACAAACGGTGCGAGTGCAAAGGCAGTGTTTGGGACTGGTGTTTACTTGGTGAGCAATCCGGAAATCGCCGCACAGTATGCGATTTGTCATGCAGAAACCAATGGGGAGAAGGCAGTGGTGCTGAGCCAGCAGCTTCATTTGCAGGGTCTCGTTTGTTTGGACGAGCGCTATGGGGAAAATGAACTGCGCATCGATGCATTGCGTGCTGCTTTTTCAGAAGAGGAACTCGAACAAAGACAAAACGGAATGGGCTATGAAGAGTGGCTGCAATGGACAGGGGACAAGGTGCGTGCGTATTTGATTGCTTGTGGATACCGGGGGATTCGGTATCGAATCAGCCCGGAGCTAACGTATTATATTTGCTATGAGCCTGACGTTCAAATCGAAGAGATTGCGATTCTATCTGTGCTCGATGTCAGTCCATTTAAATGATAGAGTAAGTGAGCAAACGAAAGACTGGCAAACCCAACGGGGCAGCCAGTCTTTTTTTGTAGCTTGTATTAGGAAGCAATCGTTTGTTTTTTGTTTGCCGTGATTTTCTCGTAATCGTTGGCACTCAAGATCGAACCATCATCTTTCATCATCCATGTGTAAATCACGAGTGAAATCAGTAGTCCGACAGTCCAAGCGTTATCCCAAATAATAGATAAGCCCGGAATGTATTTACTTATAAAAGGAATCGCAATACCGATGAGCATCGCCCAGATGGCTCTGCCATTAAAACCCGTTTTGTAGGTGTAGATTCCATTTGTTTTGTACAACTCTGTTAAATGAATACGCCGTTTGCGCACAAGCCAATAGTCGGCGATGGCTATTCCGTCAATCGGGCCTAACAAGGCTCCATAGGTGCCGAGCCATAAAAAGATGTAGTTGCCGAAGTTCTCTAAAATGTACCAAGGCTGCAACAAGAGCGACACGACCCCAGCGATGAGGGCGCCGGCTTCATAGGAGAGACGGCGAGGGGCTAGATTTTCCACTGCCCGGGCAGGAGCGACGATATTGGCCGCTACGTTGGTCGTCAATGTGGCAAGAATAATTCCAATCGTTCCGAGGAAAATGGCGAAAGGCGAGAATTTAGCCAACACGGCAGCAGGGTCCCACAACGCTTCGCCGTAAATAACGACAGTAGCAGAAGCGACTGCAACTCCGATGAACGAGAAGAAACCCATCGTGGTCGGCAGCGAAGAGGATTGTCCGATGACTTGGGCTTTTTGACTTTTGGCATACCGACAGAAATCCGGAATGTTGAGGGCCATTGTTGCCCAAAAAGCAATCGCTCCCGTCAATGCAGGGAAGAAAACCTTGAGGAATTCTGAAGTGGTAGTGAATTTCGAAGGTGCAGAGAGCATCGGTCCCCATCCGCCTGCTTTAGTTAGCGCCCAGACGAGAAGAGCCAAGCTCATAATGATTAGGACGGGAGCAGCCCAAGCCTCCATTTTTTTGATCGTTTCAGGACCGCGATAAGCGACCCATACGTTTAACAGCCAAAAGCCAAAGAAGGATATCCAGAGATGTCCGGGAACATTTGCCCAGCCTGTCATCGACATGAGGAGTGTATCGATGGCAGCACCTCCGAACCAACAGTTGATGCCAAACCAGCCTGCACCAATCAAACCGCGAGCGACAGCAGGGATGTGCGCTCCTTTAGAGCCAAACCAGAGGCGCGCAAAAACTGGATACGGAATGCCAAATTTCGTCCCGGCATGAGAGTTAAGGAGAATGGGAATAAGGACAATACAATTACCGAGAATGATCGTCAAAATGGCCTGCCACCAGTTCATACCCAAGGAAATTAACCCTGCCGCCATTGCATACGTCGGCAAACAGATCGACATCCCAATCCACAAGCTGGCGAAGTTGTAAGATGTCCAGGTGTGCTCTGCTGTCCTCGTCGGCCGAAGACCTTCATTATAAAGCGGACTGTTCTTAATTGCCTCTTCGCCTTCCTTCGTCAGGGTAACAATTCCATTTGATACCGTTTGCGTCTTCACTTCTTTCCCTCCTTTGCTTTTCAAGATGTCTCGTATTCGGACAAGCTCCCCAGTTTGTCTTGAATACAAGTTGTAACATTATATTGGGGGAAAGAAGGCCTAATACCTGAATTTTCGTCATAAACAGATAGCCTTCAACGACAAGCTTCGTCATTGACAATGGGAATGATTCTACCTTTTCACCTAATGAGGGTGGTAAGATGAAGCAAGGGGTGAGCAAGCTGTGACGACAAGAAAAATCCATATGTCTTTGCAAACCAGAATGATCTTATTAATTGCTATCGTTATTATTCTGATTGTTTCGTCAATTGGAATGGTGTTTTCTTCCCTTGTTGCGTCTTCGATCGAAGAGCAGGTGGGCAAAAAAGCATTGAGTGTGGCGAAGATCGTTGCCAGCGATCCTGAGCTGCGTAGTGCTTTTTCAAGCAATGATCCTCCTGCGCTCATTCAACCTATCGCTGAGAACGTCCGTGTTCAAACCGGAGCAGAGTTTGTGGTCGTAGGAAACCATGAGGGAATTCGGTATGCGCATCCGATTGTGGATCGGATTGGAAAGGAAATGGTGGGAGGAGATAACGAGCCTGGACTCTCACATGGTCAATCGTACATATCAAAGGCGGTCGGCAGCATGGGACCATCATTGCGAGGGAAGGTGCCGATCAAAAACGAGAAAGGGGACATCATCGGAATCGTTTCCGTTGGGTTCCTGCTAGAGGATATCGAGGAGGCCATTGACCTCTACCAAGACCGTATCTTGATTCTGACTCTTCTCGCTTTGTTGTGCGGTGTTGCTGGTGCCATTGCACTCAGTCGCTATTTAAAGCGCTTAATTTTGGGATTGGAGCCGGAGGAGATCGCATCGTTGTACGTAGAGAGAAATGCTGTACTGGAGTCAGTCCGCGAAGGCATCGTGGCGATTGACCGCAATAAACGCATTACGATGATCAACAAGGCTGCCATTCGTATTTTGAACTTACCGGAAGGAGAGTTTCATCGCAAAGAAATAGTGGAAGTGCTACCAGACAGTCGTATGCCGGAAGTTCTGGAATCAGGCGAGCATCAATTAGATCGCGAATCGATCATGAGTGGAAAAGAAATCATTGTGAATCGACTTCCGATCAAGTTCGGGGGGAAGGTCGTAGGAGTAGTCAGCAGCTTTCGACCCAAATCGGAAATTGACCAGCTAGCTTCAGAATTGTCCCAAGCGAGGCGTTATGCGGATGTACTTCGCGCCCAAACACATGAATTTCACAATTTGTTGTATACCATTTCCGGCTTGTTGCAGCTTGGTTCGATTCAGGAAGCGGTCGTGCTGATTACGAGTGAAACGTCCGCACAGCAAGAGATGATTTTATTTTTGGCGAAGCAAATTCCCGATCCGTTAATAGGCGCGTTGCTGTTAGGTATGCACAATCGAGCCAAGGAGCTGAAAATTCAATTCGTCATCCATCACGACAGTCACTTGAAGGAGCTCCCGCCGACGATTAACCGACAGCAGATCGTGGTTTTATTGGGGACACTGATCCAAAATGCGATGGAAGCTGTCAACGAGCCATGTGTCGAGCAAAAACGAGTAGAGTGTTATTTGTCTGACACGGGCGATGAGATCTTGTTTGAAGTCGAGGACTCAGGTCCGGGAGTTGGGGAAGATCTGCGAGAAAAAATATTCGAACACGGTTTTTCAACGAAAAAAGGCGAAGATCGTGGAATTGGTCTGGCCAAGGTGCATGGAATCATCAATGAATGGGATGGCTATATTCTCGTCGGCAGAAGCGAGCTAGGTGGTGCACTTTTCACAGTATCCTTACGAAAAAGAATGGAGGTGGCGTCTTGAGAAAGCTGGAGGTTCTCATCGTTGAGGACGATATGCGGATTATCGATATCAATAAGCGATTTGTCAGCAAGATTGAAGGCTTTGAAGTCATTGCTACAGCAACGAATGGGACGGATGCCAAAGAATTACTGTCTTGTACGCGCCCCCAGCTCGTTTTGTTGGATGTGTACCTGCCTGACATGCTGGGAACGGAGCTGGTCTGGCATATTCGGCAACATTACCGCGAAGTTGACGTGATCATGATCACCGCAGCTAAGGAGATGGAAATGGTACAGGAAGCACTACGCGGCGGAGTGTATGATTACATCGTCAAGCCGCTGGTTTTCGAGCGTTTTCGTGAACGGTTGGAAAGCTATCGCAAGCATGTCATTCGGACGAGAGAAGCCGTCGAGGTAGACCAGGAAGTCATTGACCAAATGCTGACCAGAAGACTGGTTGCCCCGAAAAATCGCGATGTGCTTGCACCAAAAGGAATTGATCTCTTAACACTTGAAAAGGTGATCGAAGCGATCAGACAGACTGGGGACAAGGGGGTCTCGGCGGAGGAGATTGGCCGCGAGATTGGAACCAGTCGAACAACGGCGCGACGGTATTTAGAATACTTGGTCCTGGAAAAAAAGGCGCGTGCTGACTTGATTTATGGCACAGTTGGCAGACCGGAAAGAAAATACCGCTTTCTTCCATCCTGTTCCATGAACAATATGAACAAAAAGTGATTAATTTTCAAAATAGACCTTATGCACGAAAACTATTCCCCTAGCTACCGCGGTGGTACATTATGCTCAAGCGTGATAGCGCTTACAAATAAGCGGGTTAAGGGGGATATTTGCTTGATGAAAAGAAAAAAAGTGCTAATCACATTGTCCACTTTTCTTACACTAGTTTTGGCTGCTTGTGGTGGAGGTACCGGAAATACGGGAACAGCAACTTCCGGAGCGCCTGCCACAGAGGCATCCAAATACCCGGAAAAGCCGATCGTGTATGTAGCTCCATCGGGTGCAGGTGGGGGCTGGGATAAGACAGCTCGCTCGGTAGCAAAGGTGTTAGCAGAAAGCAAGCTGGTGACAGAAACCATCACGGTTGAAAACAAGCCGGGCGGCGGGGGGACCGTGTTCTTGGCTGAGTATGTAAGCAAAGACAAAGGCAATCCTTATAAATTATTCGTGAGCTCTCCTCCTATCTTGATTAACCATAACAAAAAAGAGGGGAACAGCCCATTTGGCTACAAAGAGGTCACACCATTGGCGCAAATGACGAAAGATTTCGGTACTCTTGTTGTAAAAGCGGATTCGCCTCATAAGGACATCAAGAGTGTGCTGGACGCGATCAAGGCTGACCCTAGCAAAATTACTCTGGCAGGGGGCTCAGCTCCTGGATCGATGGACCATCTGATCGGCGTATTACCAGCAGCTAAATATGGAATTGATCCGAAAAGCGTCAAATACGTCTCCTATGATGGCGGTGGAGAAGCAATGGCAGCCTTATTGGGCGGGAATGCAGACATCATTGCAACGGATGCTTCCAGCGTGGGTGAATATTTGAAAGCAGGGAAAATTCGCGTGCTGGGCGTTACTTCTGATGAACGTCTCGGCGGCAATTTGAAAGAGATACCGACGTTAAAAGAGCAAGGCATTGATGCGACGTTCACGATTTGGCGCGGTGTCTTCGGTCCGGCTGATATGCCAGCAGACGCAAAAGCTTACTGGGATGCCAAGCTGAAACAACTTTCCACGCATGAGGCATGGACAAAAGAATTGGCGGCAAACGGTTGGGAAAGCGAGTACAAGGATGCTGCTGCTTTCTCAGCATTCCTGGACGAACAAGATAAGCAGGTCAAAGAACTGTTGACATCACTGGGAATGTCGAAGTAGGGAGAGGAGGGGCATCCCCTCCTTTTCCACACCTTAGGAGGTATACATGAACCTGATGTTTGATCGGATCGGTAGCCTGTTTTTTGCGCTTGTAGGTGCACTCTTTATTGTTGAAAGTCAAAATATTTCGTCTAGTGCATATGGTAGTCAGGTCGGGCCGAATATGTTTCCATTCGGACTTGGTGTCATCCTGATCTTGTTGAGCTTGCGACTGTTTTGGGAGACCTATAAGAAAGGCGTGGTTGCTTCCACATCTGTGTCACAGAGCCCACTGCGATACAAGCGGTTTTTATTCATTTTGGCAGCGACAGTTTTGTATGTTTTGTTGCTGGAGCAACTCGGTTATGTTATCGCGAGCTTCGCATTCCTTCTGTACGCCTTCACCATGATGGGAAGTAAAAGCGTACTTAAATCGGCAATCGTTTCCTTACTGTTTTCAGTAGGCGTTTATGTCATCTATGTGCATTTGCTAAAAGGTACGCTTCCAGGACTACCTGTCTGGCTAGGCGTCTAGGGAGGGGATAGATTAGCATGAGTGCCTTGCAATTTTTGGCGGAGGGTTTTCTCGTTGCCTTACAGTGGCATAATCTGGTCTTTGCCTTTATTGGCGTCCTGATCGGTACTGCGGTAGGGGTCCTTCCCGGCATCGGTCCGATGAGCGGCGTCGCGTTATTGATGCCCGTTACAGCATCCTTGACCTCTGGCTTACCTCCTGAGAGTGCGGCAGCTAGCGCACTGATTTTGTTGGCAGGCGTTTACTATGGCGCGATGTACGGTGGTTCCACGACATCCATTTTGTTAAATACACCGGGTGAATCCTCCTCTGTCGTAACGACATTGGATGGCTATCAAATGGCCAAACAGGGACGTGCTGGCGCAGCGTTGTCGATTGCAGCAATCGGTTCTTTTATCGCGGGGCTAGTAGCGTTGATAGCGCTTGTGTTTTTAGCTGATCCATTATCTGATCTCGCTTTGAAATTCGGCCCCGCTGAATATTTCTCCCTCATGCTTCTCGGTTTGTGTGCGGTCAGTGGACTGGGGGGGAAGTCGATGACGAAAGCCCTCATTATGACAGTCTTGGGACTTTTGCTTGCGACAATTGGGATGGATACCGTTTCGGGTGTGGCGCGATTTACATACGATATTCCCGATTTGTACCAAGGCTTGGAGTTCCTCACGATAGCAGTTGGTTTGTTTGCCCTTGGAGAAGTGTTCAAGACGATAATCGAAGACGATCAATCCTCAAATGAAATCATTAAAGTGGGGCGGGTACTGCCTTCCAAGCAGGACTTGAAAGAAAGTGCCGGACCGATTACACGCGGCTCGTTGCTCGGCTTTTTCATTGGTGTTTTGCCTGGTGCTGGCGCTACCCTCGCATCCTTCTTCTCGTATATTTTTGAGAAAAAGCTGAGCAAGGATCCTAGCCGCTTTGGAAAAGGAGCGATCGCAGGTGTAGCAGCACCAGAGTCTGCAAACAATGCAGCTTCTGGCGGTGCGATGATTCCACTGTTGACGTTGGGTATTCCCGGCTCCGGTACAACTGCGATTTTGATGGGTGCCTTATTGATGTATAACGTACAGCCGGGTCCACTATTGTTTAGTGATCACCCGCAGATTGCTTGGGGCTTGATTGCCAGTATGTTTATCGGAAATGTCATGTTGCTGGTTTTGAATATGCCTTTGGTAAAAGTGTTTGCGAAAATTATTGAAACACCGTCCCATTTCCTGCTTCCGCTCATTATCGCGATTTCCGTTTTCGGTGTGTACGCTGTGCAAATCAGTACGTTTGACCTGATTTTGCTTGTGATTTGTGGGGTAGCTGGCTATTACCTGACGAAAAATGATTTTCCCCTGGCACCGCTTGTCCTCGGCCTTGTGTTGGGACCGATGATCGAAAATAACATGAGAAGAGCGTTGACCACCTCGAATGGCGACTTCTCGATCTTCTTCACGAAGCCGCTATCCGCTGCTTTTCTGGTTTGTGCGGTTCTGTGGTTGCTGATCCCCCTACTCTTAAAGCGCAGGGGGAAGCAAGTCATTATCAGTGAAGAAGCGTAACCTCATCTTTTTTGTCTTGACAGCGTCCTCGCAAGCCCGTATCATTGGAAAAATTTCGGGAAGCTGTTCTGCTCGATGATTGAAGCAGAACAGTAGAGGAGAGACAGACATGTTAAACATGGAACCAGTTATCTTGGAAGGCAAACTGGTCCGATTGGAGCCGCTCAGGATGGCTCATGTGGACGGAATCTGGGAAGCAGGTGCATGCGAAGAGATTTGGCCGCATATGTCCATTACCATTCGAACGAGAGAAGATGCTCAGGCTTTTATCCTGCAGGCTTTAAAAAATGAACAAGCCCAAACAGAATTGCCATTCGTCATCATTCGCCGAGCAGATGAGCGGATCATCGGGAGCACGAGATTCTTAGGGATAGCGCAAAAAGATCGCGGGCTGGAAATCGGGTTTACATGGCTGACCCCATCCGTCTGGAAAACGGGCGTCAATACAGAGTGTAAGTGGCTTCTCTTGCGCCACTGCTTCGAACAAGTCGGTTGTATTCGCGTACAGCTCAAGACAGATTCGCGCAATTTGAATTCGCAACGTGCCATTGCCCGAATCGGTGGCATTCGAGAAGGTATCCTGCGCAATCATATGGTGATGCCAGATGGATATATTCGCGACTCGGTATACTTCAGCATACTCGATCGCGAATGGCCAGAGGTCAAGCAAAAGCTGCAATTGTTGCTGTTTGGTGAATAAAAGCTTGGATTGATTGAAGGGCGTTCAGAGCATGTGTACAATAGGGGTGAACCAAGAGGGTTTACTCTGACAAGACCCGGAAAAGAGGGTATACATGAGACTGCGTTTGTCGCCACCGGGCTATTTTTTGTTGCTCGGGGATCTGATCGCCTTTGTGCTTTTTGTTTATTATGGAAAAATCATTCATAACTACCCTGTCACGGTTATGGGAATGATCGAAACATTAGCTCCTTTCCTCGTAGGATGGATCATCGCGAGTCTGCTTTTCAAGAGCTACGGACATCGAACATATGAATCTGCGGGCCGACAATTATTATCGGTACTGATTACTTGGACAGTAGCGGCACCCATTGGCTTGCTGATCCGCTCCTGGTGGACAGATGTACCGACTACGCTTATTTTTGCAGGTGTGACTTATTTCATCACACTGGCGTTTTTGTTTGGGTGGCGTGTACCGTTCGCCATCGGCTACGCGATCTACAAACGCAAGAGACTACTCGCAACCAGCTAATAAAGTGACCCGAATTGGTTACGCTATCCTATGAACGACGTAGGAGGTGAATCAATTGGGAAAGAACAACAACAGCAAAGACCTCGGGAAAAATCGTGGTAAAACGCTGGATGAAAATGATCGCAACACAAATTTGCGACAATCGAATCATAATGATCGAAATGAAGGAACTGCAAAAGACCGCTGAGCAATCAGCGGTTTTCTTCATTGATACAGGTCATGATGTGATATAATAGATTTTGTTTTTTTCTAGCGAGTGGAGGGAAACGTATGACGGAACCGATGCAGAATGTACAGCCGGTGACCTTGTCGTCACAGGCGTTTTTACTTTTGTGCAGACTATATGATGGCTGCTATGACGAATTGAATCAAAATGAGCAGATTCGCGAACTTGTGGAGTCTATCGGTGATATTTTGTTGGCGGGCGTAGAGACGTTGGAGAAACAGGAAACCAAGCCGAAAAATATTACCTTTCCACTTACCGTGCAACAAGCATTTTTTTTGCGTCGTCTCGTGATTGAGCTGTTGGCTCAGTCTCCGACTGACAAAGAAGACAAAACGACACAATGGCTACAGGAATGTGTGACAGCACTCGCTGGAGGCGAACCAAATGTCAAGCACTCGTGAGCTGCATGTGATTACGAGCGGCAGACATTCGCTTGATGACGTAATGCGAATGGCAGAAGCTGCTTATGCAGGTGGTATGAACTTTTTACACATACGGGAAAAACAGCGTACCGCAAAGGAATGCATGGACTGGGTAAAAGCATTGTCGAATGTTATTCCCCTTTCGTGCTTGATCATGAATGATCGGGTGGACGTGGCAGCTGCGTCTGGTTGTGCAGGTGCTCACCTGGCATACCATAGTCTGTCTCCTGCGGAAGCGAGAATGGTACTGAAGACTGGTCAAAAAATAGGGCGTTCTGTCCATTCCTTTTTGGAAGTACAGGAAGCCATTGCTGCAAATGTCGATTACCTGCTCTACGGGCATATTTTTGCGAGTGGTTCGAAGCCGGGTCTTGCGCCAAGAGGAACAATCGAACTTGCGCAAATGACGGCAAGATGGCATGTGCCGATCATCGGACTCGGTGGTATCACACCAGATCGGACGGCGCATGTTTTGGAAGCAGGGTGTACGGGCATTGCTGTCTTATCGGGGATCACAGATGCAACGGATGCCAAGTCAGCAGCCAGCGCTTATCGAGAGGCATTGGATCGTTGGGAGGGGAAATAAAGCATGCGTGATATACAAAGACTTCGAGAAAAGATGGGTGTATATTTTGTTATTGGCACGCAGGACTGCGGGTATTCCAGTGAAAAGACCGTTCAAACCGTGGAAGCAGCATTGCGCGGTGGAGTGGGCACGCTTCAGCTACGCGATAAAGGAAGCAAGCTAACTGCTCAGGAGCAATATGAGTTGGGCATTCAGTTGCAACAGCTATGCCGTGAACATGATACCGTTTTTTTTGTGAATGACGATGTAGATCTGGCGATTCGCTTGCAGGCAGACGGCGTCCATGTTGGGCAAGATGACATGACGTTGTCAGAAGTACGAGCCAAAGTTGGCTCTGAGATGTACATCGGCGTTTCGGCAGGTACAGTCGAAGAGGCACTCGCTGCCCAAAACGGTGGCGTCGATTGTATTGGTGTAGGAGCGATGTTTGCTACCCGTTCCAAGGCAGATGCTGGTGAGCCCATCGGACCGGTTGGGCTAGAGGAGATCCGCAAGGCTGTCGGTAATGACTTGCCTATCGTCGGGATTGGTGGTATTACACTGGAAAATGCTTCTGAAGTGCTTGCTGCGGGGGCCGATGGCGTCGCGATTATCAGTGCGATCAGCCGAGCAGAATCACCTGAAAAAGCAGCCCAAGCGCTTCAGCGGATTGTACGAACTCGTTAGCACGGACAAAGCGACGATTACATAAGGTAGGGTAATAGAAACAAACCAGGATGATGCAATCATGGCGATCAAAAGGAGGTGAAGCCGATGAAAAATCGGATTTACCGCATCGGATATGAATGGGTGAGCAAGCGGGAATTGCTCGAGCGATTGTTCATGACCGACTGCATTCTTATCGAACACAAGCGAATTCATCCCCCACCGGAGGATCAAGATACAGAAGTGCCACCAGAAAAAGAAACTCATGCTGTTTTAGTTCGCAGTCAGCGCCGCCCCGGCGAATGGGTGACGTTTAACGGGCTATACGAAATACAGACGAGAGAGCCCATTCCCTGGATAGATTCACCGCTGGAGTACCATCAATTCGGCGTAGAATTGATTCCTGGTAATATTCGTAGGGAAAAGGCACCTCAAGGCAGGATACCAGCGCGAACCAAGCTGCAAATCGCAGCAGTGCGACAAGATACTGTATTTGTCACGGTTCCTGGGCATCCGTCCAGACGTTACGAAATGTCGTTGGCTCACGCCCGATTTGCCAAGGATAACCCGACAGAATTGGAAATGAAGCTGCAAGTATACGCTTTTCCTCCACGTAACGATATTTTTGTGGATTGGTTATTGAAAGAAGGGCGCAAAACAGGAATCATTACGCGTCCCAATCAGGAAAGGGTAGAAAAATCTGCTTTTCAGGTGTGGGAAGATCTACGCCAAGAATACGGAATTAGTGTCAGTGCGGCATTGATTGCGATTAAACAGGCACTCATTGTTCTTGATCGTGCTGGTGTCGAGACTGACTTCCCCTATCCGCCCCAAGAGCGATCGGATATATCTTTGTTCAGTGAATCAGAGCGAGATGCCTTTTATTCCTACCAATCCGTTCGATGTTCGATGGCCGCTGTCGCTGCCTTGCTGACGGCAGACCCGAAAGATCCGTTGCAGGATACACTCTTGATGGATATCATGCTCGAGCAACAAATCAACCGCAGGCGCGAATAGCGTTTGCGGTTTTTAGGTTTTTCGCCAAAGGAGTAGTATAATGGAAATTGGTAGATGAACCCAATGAAAAGGACGTGTGACCAATCATGTATGTATCCATGAACAGGCTGACTGTACCAGCAGACTACCAATCCCATTTGGAACGTGCATTTGGTAATGGGGGAGAACGGATGAAGGAGGTTCCTGGTTTTTTGGAGTTCCTTTTCCTGGCACCGACGGAAGGTGACGAATACATCGTGTTTACGAAATGGACAGATGAAGAATCGTTTAAAAATTGGACAGAAAGCGAGGCTTTCAAGCGCGCGCATACAGGAACCAATCCTAATAGCCCGGTAAAATCGGATTTGCGCAATTACGCTGTCAAGTCCCATTCATAAAGCGAAAGCATTTGTCTCTACGGGGGCAGATGCTTTTTGGATTGGTTGACGAATAAACATCCTTGACCTTTTTATGCTCGATCGTGATATGATAGAAAATGTTGGGAAAGCGGTTTCAGTCAAACATGGTTAGGAGGTGAGGGTCTCCGAAAGCGGCAATAAAAGCGCGCGATAATAGGATGCTAGCCGAGATTGTTTGTCTGTAAGGATAAGAAGAGAACCTGATTGGATGGTGTCATTCTCTGCACCAGGATATCATCAAGCCGCTTTACATCTTGTCTCATTTACGTCCATAATAGAGCCTATACATACTTGGGAAAATAGCCTCAATGAAGCACGGAGAAAAGGAGCCAGAGTGTTTTGAAAAATCGAATAAGTAAGTATCTTACTCATTTGGTCCCTGCGGCGGTGGCCAAGACGTTTTCCTTTCTTTCAGATCATCATTACTCTGCTTTGCTTCTAGAAGACCGCGAAAATACAGAGGCTTTGTTTGTTCAGCAAATCACCAAATGGATTGAAGTAGTAAATGCAGTCGACACGTGTGCATTCGAGCGAGAATGGAGCGAAATGGCGTACCAATTTTCGTTGCTCGGAATGAATCTTACGTATTTACAGCAATTTTTGCGCAAGTGTCGAGACGTTATTATTGAAGAAATGAATAACAACTCATTTTCTCTTGCCACGACAGAAATGGAGAGAGTAGAGCTTTTGCAAGCACAGCTTCGTCTCTATCAATCGATGGACTACATATTGCAACAAATGGATGATGTCTTCAACAAAAATTCGCATCAATTTCCTCTTGAAAAAACGCCAACTTCTCCTACAAGTGACGCCAAAGGAGAAAATGTTACTATGCTCGCTGAACAGGAGCTAGTCCAATTGGTTCTACAGTCCAGTGATATTGCCGTTTTGATGATTGACCGCCAGCTAAGAGTCATTGAAGCGAATTACGCTGTCTGTCATTTATATGGCGTGGATCGGAATCAACTCATTGGTCAAAACATTGATCATGCCCTTCGCCCTCATATAAGCGAGCGTTTTGTCCAGTGGGTGATTGAACGCGGGCAGTCCGGCCATTATGTTGCGGAATACAGAGGCAAATGGACGACAGTGAGCACGAGCCCCATTTATTACAGTGGAGAGATGTGGGGAGCAATCGCCGTTCTTCGGAATGTTACGGAAAGCAAAAAGTACGAAGAAGAATTAAACAAGCGTGAAGCACTGGCAGCAGTGGGGCAATTGGCTGCCGGGATGGCACATGAGATTCGGAATCCACTGACAGCGATCAAGGGCTTCATTCAGTTATTGCGGGAGCAAGGGGAAGCAAATCGTAGTGAATCCTATTTTTCTGTTATCTTAACGGAAATTGAACGCATTGATGGGCTATTAAACGATGTCCTTGTTTTGGCACGGTACAGGGATGATAAAATCGTATCGGAACGTTTCTTAGTGATGGACGAATTATATGGCGTCATTCGTTTACTGGAGCCAGAAGCAAATCGAAGAGGAATCAAGCTAGAGCTGGACATTGCACAAGGCGAGTGGCATGTGTTTGGTCATCGTTCTCGAATCAAGCAAGCCATCTTGAACATCTTGAAAAATGCGCTTGAAGCATTGATGACACAAGGGAACCTCGTTCATGTGAAGGTATACTCCTCTCTCAATCAAGTAATCATTGTTGTGGAAGACAACGGACCTGGTCTATCAGATTCTTGCCTGCAAAATTTATTCGTTCCTTTTTATACGACCAAACAAGAGGGAACGGGGTTAGGTTTGTCTACGACACAGCGCATCATCGCGGATCATGGAGGCGAACTCTATGCGGAAAACTCTCCGAAATGGAAAGGAGCCCGCTTTGAGATACGTTTACCTCTTTCCATTTCCTAAAAAAACAAAATAGGATTGTGACTGTAGACGGATCGAATATCCGTCTTTTTTTATGTTAAAATGAGCGAATAGTCCTATTCGATAAAAAGTTGCAAGTCTTTCGAATCAATCTTTTTGTAAGTTGTTGTCAAGGTCTGTCGATCAGTGGAATAATTTACAAAACGGTTACAATTTGAACGGAGTTGAACAACAGTGATTCGGATGCTGAAAAAAAACGAAATGAGGTGGAGCTACTGGGAGGTTTGGTATGAGGAATCTGAGCATCTTTATACCGTTCATTACGGAAATGTCGGGGAAATTGGCAAGTATTTTGCTGTGGTAGCGGAACAGATCGAGGGAAGGCCTGATGAGGTTTTGCAGAGCTGGACAGAAGAGATGAAAGTACAAGGATATCAGGTTATGAAAGAGAACGATTTCCATCCAATGATCATTCGCTTTCCCCATTTATGTGAGTCAGAGATTGAAATGCGCTATTGGATCGAACAGCTGTTGGACGAATGCTTGGGAAAGACAGGGAATGGTCACAGTGACGGTGGGGAAGACAGTGAGAGGACGTTGGCAGTGATTTGCCGGGTGATCGATACGAAGAAAGCGGCTGCTGCTGTATTTGAAGCGATGTCTTGTGCAAAGCTGGGCGAAGGGGTTTCCATCAGCATAAAGCAGGAGGATGGAAATTTGATTCCCCTTCATCCTCCTGCCTGAAACTGTCTGATTTATTTCACGATTTTATGTCGCAGAGCTTTTGCCACTGCCTGAGTACGATCCTCAACACCCATTTTTTGCAGGATGCGATGCACATGTGTTTTGACAGTGCCTTCAGATATAAACAAGTTTTGCGCAATCTGATCATTTCGATAGCCATCTGCGATCTGTTGAAGTACATCTAACTCCCGATCCGTGAGTTCATCTAGCAAGACTGATTGGGAGGTGCTTGTCGAATCAGGTGTCTCACGTTGACCTTGCAGAGCTTCGGCAAGGGCTTTTGCGGCTGTTACGGTGTGGAAGAGGGCTTCTCCCTGATGGGCTCTGCGAATCAGATCAAGCATTTCCTGAGAGTCGGCATCTTTTAGCATATAGCCAACCGCTCCTGCGCGAATCCCTTCCACCACGTAATTGTGATTGTCAAAGGTGGTGAGGATCAATACCTTCGTGCGAGGATGCTGTAGCATGATTTCTCTTGTGGCTTCAATACCCGACTTGTTGGGCATCTGAACATCCATCAAAACGACATCAGGTGCGAGGGAGCCAATCAGTTCTACTGCTTCTACACCATCGGATGCTTCCCCAATAACTTCCATATCGGCTTGCATTTGTATGACATAACCTAAACCTTGGCGAATCATGGTTTGGTCATCTACTAGGACCACGCGAATGGCTCCTTCTTTTTGTTTAACGGTCATGTTCGCATGTTCCTTTCTGGTTCATTCTGGTGAATCGGAAAGCTGAAATCGAGTTGGAATCCGTGGGGCTCTCGAATGCGGTACGCGAGAGTTCCGTTCAATAGTTGAATCCGTTCAAATATGCCAGTTAGGCCAAAGCCAGGTTTGATTTTTTGGTCGCTCGTGATGCTTCCATCGTCTCGGATGGACAACAAAAGGATGTCCTTCTTTTGTTCAATAATGACGAGAATTTCTTTTGCGTCAGAATGACGTAAGGAATTGGTGATCGCTTCTTGCAAGATTCGATAAAACGTTATCGTCATTTCCTGAGAGAGCGGGATGTCCAGGTCGGAGCATATCAGCTCCATCTTTATTCCTGTATGCTTTTGAGCCTGCGACAAAAGAGCTCGCAGAGGCGTAAGTCCCAAGGAGGTTTTATCCAAAGCGAGTGTATGGACAGATGTGCGAATATCCTCCAGACTTTGCTTTGCAACACCAAGCATGTTGCGCACGGCTTCTTGTGCGTTGTCAGGTCCATGCTGCAACATATACTTCAAGGCATGTAGCTGGACAATGAGTGAAGTCAAACTATGACCCAAAGCATCGTGAATATCACGGGCAATTCTCGTTCGCTCCTCCAGAACCGCTACTTGCAGGGAATGAAGCGCTGCTTCTTGAAGTTGTAAGTGTGCCTCCTGCAACTCTGTATGTGCTTTTTGCAGCTGCTCCAGGTGCTGTTGGTTGGTTTCGTATGCTTCTCTTTGAATCCGATAGCCACGTGCACCGATATAGCAACCCACATACGTTAGAATATAAGAGATGATGTGCGTGAATCTCAGATTTTCTTCAAAATATAAAAAAAGCGTACTGCACGTACCGAAAAAAGTAGCATAGGCCAATGCTCGGCGTCCATGAATGTGAAAACCGATAAAAACAGCGAGTGGGAGCATCAAGCCGAAGCCCTCTCCCCCCAAGGTGAGAGACTTTACTAAGGAAACGATTCCAAGCACGACCGCGACTAATTCGAATTGGAAAGGCTTCCATTTTTTCTTGGAAATCCAAAATACCACAAGGTAACAAATAAATAGTACAATGGTAAGGGAAAATTGCAACGGAGTTTCCCGTTTAAATGAATCAGGAAGCAAAGCTAATACGAGTAAGATGGAAAACCACATGATCAGCAAACGTTTTTGTATGGCTTTCATCATTATCTTCAACAATGAGAAGTCCTTCTTTCTCTGCCGGATAATCACTTAACTTCATTCTAGCATGCGTTGTCGTCTATCTCCAGATAGATAAATCCTTGTCAGAAATCTACCCCTGGGTAGACTTCACTACATATACATTTCAGTAGAATTATTTTTGGGAAATAAACGACTAGTTATGGGTGTGGAGTGGTTAAGTAAGGATGGCAAGGGAGGTTCTTATGAAAGAACTGATTCAGTTGGCAAAACTCCTGCAAGAAGCCAGTGTTTTGTTTACCACGATTTCTGAGCAAGAGCTGGATACAAGCGATGTAACCTGGCAACAGGTCTTGATTCTGGAGCAGCTTGGAAACGGGCCAAAAACGATGGGGGACATAAGTAAGACTGTCGGTCTTTCATACAGCACAACTTCCGGTCTTATTAACCGATTGGAGCAGGAAAACCTGGTACGCAGGTTCCGGGACCAAGCAGATCGACGAGTTGTGTGGGTGTCACTGACAGAGCGTGTGTACCAACAGCGAGACGTGAAATGGGGAAATTCACAAACCGTTTAAAAATGGTTTCACCCCTTTATATTTCGTTAAACGAAATGTTACTGTGAAATTTACCTTGTTCATTTCGTTATGCGAATTATTTCTCACAAAAAATTAGCAGATATATAAAAAAGAGGTGAGTGGATTGAATCTTTCTGAACTATCGATTAAACGCCCGGTCACCATGATTATGTTGACTCTGGCCATGCTAATTTTTGGTTTCGTCTCACTGCCTCGCTTGGCGATTGATCTCATGCCGGATTTGAACTTCCCGGTTGCTGTCGTGGTTACATCCGTAGACGGCGGATCTCCAAGTGAGGTAGAAAAACTAGTAACGAAGCCGATTGAGGACGCACTTGCAACGGTATCCGATTTAGATAGTATACAATCGGTATCGATGGAAGGCGCCTCGCAGGTTATCCTCATGTTTAACTGGGGGACAGACCTTGATCAGGCGACTCTCGACATGCGGGAGAAGGTAGATCAGGTTCGTGGTTCTTTGCCTGACTCAGCCAGAGCGCCACGCGTACTGCGTATTGACCCGAATAGTACACCGATCATTGAGTTTGCGGTGACGGGTGAGCAAGATATCAACAAATTGAAAAAGATGGCAGAGGATATGATCCAATCACGCCTGGAGCGTATTGATGGGGTCGCATCTGCTTCCATCAGCGGTGGACAAAGCCGGATTATCGATGTTACCGTCGACCCAGCCAAACTGGCGGCGTATGGTTTGTCACTTGACCAAGTCCAGCAGGCTCTACAGGGCAGCAACTTGTCAGGTTCCGGTGGAGCGGTACGTGAGGGTGATGCCAAACTCAACATCCGTGTACAAGGTGAGTATGCTGATGTCGATCAAATCGCGCTGACACCAATTTCTGTTGGAGGAAACTCCATCAGGCTCAGCGATATTGCCCAGGTAAAAGACACGCATCAAGATGTAACGCAAATGAGTTACGTGAATGGAACACCTAGCTTGGGTATTAGAGTGACAAAAGCTTCTGGCGGAAACACCATTGAGGTAGCAGATGATGTAAAAGCTGAGCTGGAGAAAATCAAAAGCGAACTGCCAGAAGGCGTTCAAATCATTACAACTCTAGACACATCCACCTACATTAAGGATTCCGTTTACACGACCGCTGAACATGCCCTGTTGGGTGGCGGTATCGGTATGATCTTGCTGTTCTTCTTCTTGGGCAGCTTGCGATCCATGGTAATTGCGGTCATCGTTCTTCCTGTATCGATCGTCGCTACGTTCTTGCTGATGTACATGTCAGGACAGACGATCAACCTGATTTCCCTTTCCGGTTTGACGTTGGGATTAGGATCATTGATTGACTTTGCGGTTGTTATGCTCGAGAATGTTTTCCGTCATCGAGAACAGGGAAAAGGTATGATGGAAGCGGCCTTGGATGGTTCCAAAGAAGTAGGTACAGCAGTAATGGCTTCTGCTTTGGCGCAAATTTGCGTATTCTTGCCGATTGCCCTCACGGAAGGTATTGCTTCTGAGTTGTTTGGACCACTTGCATTGACGGTTGTTTACTCACATATTGCGGCGCTTGTATTCTCCATTTTGCTGGTGCCGATGCTGAGTTCGAGAATTTTGAACAAAATTCCGTCGCATACGCATCATGAGAACTATCGTGGAATTAATCCAGTTACTTGGTTCAACATTGGATTTAGCAAAGTAGAAAAAGGCTACCAAGGATTGTTAAAATGGTCATTGGGCCATCGTAAAACAGTCATGATTTCTTCGGTTGTCCTGATGGTGGGCTCTCTCGCATTAACTCCGATGATCGGGGCAGAGTTTATCCCAGCTATGGACCAAGGTCAGGTAAACATCTCCATTAAAATGCCGAATGGTACGGTTTTGGCTGAAACCGAAAAAGTAACCAGACAAGTAGAAGAAATTGTCAACACGGTTCCAGAGAAGAAAATTGTAGCGACTTCGGTTGGTAGCAATGCATCACCGATAGCGAGTACATTGTCATCCAATCAGGGAACGATCACCCTGATGCTGGTAGATCTCGACCAGCGCAAACGTTCCTCCAATGAAATTGTGATGGATCTCCAGGAAAAGCTGAAGCATATTGCCGGACCAGAAATTAAGGTAAGTGCACCAGCCGGTATGTCTACAGGTTCCCCCATTCAATTGAAGGTGAGCGGGGATGACTTGGCTGTACTGAAAGACATCAGTGGTATCATTAAAGGCGAGATTGAGAAGGTACCTGGTACGAGTAACGTAACAACCAGCTTGGAACAATCAAGACAAGAGCTGGAAGTGAAAATCGATGCTGAGAAGGCGAGCTTGTACGGATTGACGACAGGACAAATTCTCTCCAGTGTTCGTACTTCCTTCCAAGGTCAAACGGTAACGCACTATCGCACGGGTGATGATGAGATTGACGTCAACCTCAAGCTGCCAAAATCGTATCAGGAAGATATCAACTTCTTGAACAATTTGCGAATTTCCGC
This sequence comes from Brevibacillus sp. HB1.3, assembly GCF_013186635.1. Taxonomy (NCBI): domain Bacteria; kingdom Bacillati; phylum Bacillota; class Bacilli; order Caryophanales; family Paenibacillaceae; genus Brevibacillus; species Brevibacillus sp. HB1.3. The sequence continues at coordinate 142,082 of NZ_JABMIT010000010.1, forward strand.
TCCTGGTGGGGCACAGATCGCATTGACCTCGGTTGCGACTATCAATAAGATAGATGTTCCGGTATCGATTAACCGTGCCAACTCAAGCCGTGAAGTTCAAGTAACAAGTGATTTGGCAGGGCGTGACCTGAGCTCTGTTACACGGGAAGTGCAAGAGAAAATTTCGAAGCTGAATCTCCCGGATGGCTACACAGTCGATTTTGGCGGGCAAAGTGAAGAAATGATGGAATCATTCAGTAGCCTTGCTCTCGCGATTGTCCTGTCAGTCGTGTTGCTCTATATGGTAATGGCTGCACAGTTTGAATCGCTATACACCCCATTTATCATTATGTTCTCCGTGCCACCAACCGTTACAGGCGTTCTGCTTGGACTATTGGTGACAGGCACGACGATCAGCGTTGGGGTTTTGATCGGATACATTTTGTTGATCGGTCTGGTCGTGAACAACGCGATTGTATTGATCGACTACGTGAACCAACTACGTGCAAAAGGTATGGAGCTGTTTGATGCGATCCTGCACGCTGGCCCGATTCGTCTTCGTCCGATTTTGATGACGACACTCACCACGATTCTGGCAATTGGACCACTTGCGTTCTCTGGTGGCGCCGGATCTGAGACGAACGCACCAATGGCCGTGACGGTTATTTTCGGTCTTGGATTCTCTACTTTGATTACATTGGTTCTGGTTCCTGTCGTTGCTTCTTGGTTTGATGATGCAGGGAAAAAGAGACGCTTGAAGCGCCAGTTGAAACTAGAAAAGAAACTTGCTAAGAAACAAAAGAAAATCAATCCCGCTTTGGAATCGTAAGACGTTTGTGGGAAGAGGAGGGACATACATGAAACGAAGTAAAAAACCCGTCATTTTGGCATTGCTGGCCATCACTCTAGTGGCAGGGTGCTCCAGCCCGCAAGCGGAAACGCCGCCTACGGAAACGGTGGAAGCCGCAACCCCTGTACAGGTTGAAACTGTTGCTACGGGCTCAGTAGTATCAGATTCTGGTCTCACGGCAAAGCTGGCGCCGAGTGAGGAAGTGCAAGTTTCCCCGAAAATGGGCGGTAAAATTTCTGCCTTGCCAGTGAAACTGGGACAATACGTGACAAAAGGTCAAGTATTGTTCAAGCTCGATGAAAAAGATCTGGTGAACGGTGTCAAGCAAGCAGAAGCAGCCTACAATGTCTCAAAAGCCAGCTTAAACCAAGCAGGCAGCAGTTCAGATCAAGGCTTGGTGCAAGCAAAAAATAGTCTGAAGCAGGCAGAAACTGCCCTTCAGGATGCAAAAGTCAACCAGCAGCGGATGCAACAGCTCTTTTCACAAGGAGCGATTTCCGCACAGCAGATGGAACAGGCAAACTCCCAACTGACAACAGCACAGACTTCTTATGATAACGCACAGCAGGCTTTACAATCAGCTGGTCAAAAAACGAGCGTACAAGTTTCTGAAGCATCTGTGCAGCAAGCACAAGTAAGTCTGCAAAATGCTCGTGAGCAATTGGCGAATGCGACTGTGACGTCACCGATCAACGGATATATTTCCAGCGTAAGCGGTGCAGTTGGTCAAATGGCAGGTCAGCAGCCGGTTGTGGTTGTCGTTAACACGAACCCACTTCTGGTAAAAGCAAATCTGTCAGAAGCAGATATCACAAAAGTAAAAGTAGGAACAACCGTAAAAGTAAACGTACAATCGACAGGAAAAACGATTGATGCCAAAGTGACGGCGATGAGTCCAGTCATGGATTCGCAGCTCAAGGCATACCCAGTGGAGATTACGATTCCGAACCCATCCAATGAGCTGAAGTCCGATATGGTTGTGAATGTGACCTTCCCATCGGTTGGGGAAAGCGGAGCAAAATCGATCGTTGTAACGCGCGGTGCCGTTTTTGATCGCGATGGCAAACAGTATGTATTCAAGCTGGAAGGTGACATTGCCAAACAAGTCGAGGTCACTACAGGCAAATCCTCCAGTGATCAGATCGAAATTTTGACAGGCTTGTCTGCCGGCGATAAGATCGTGGTAAAAGGGCAAACATTGCTACAAGATGGCGGCAAAGTTACGATTCAGTAAGAAAAAGAGTAGCAAAAAAGGGACGGAGTACATCCGTCTCTTTTTTGTGTACAATGGAAGTACTCGGCCATATTATGGATACAGAGCGAATCATGAGCTATCTTTATCTATCTCATTATGAAAAGGAAATTGTCACGGATTTAAGACAAAGTGTCATTGCTACTTTTGAAGGGGGTAAAGATTCGATACAATGAGAAGATAGTGGATAAAATACCCAGCGGAGGTACATATGACTGGCGATATTACTGTGTTTGTGGCTTTTGCAGCAGGTTTTCTCTCGTTTATTTCTCCTTGCTGCCTGCCGCTTTATCCGTCCTTTTTGTCTTACATAACTGGAGTAACGATTGATGAGGTAAAGAAAGGGAGAGCGGTTTTTCGCAAGGAAGCCTTCTTGCATACCTTTTTCTTCATTGTCGGGTTTTCGATCATTTTCGTTGCGCTGGGACTGTCTACATCTTGGATCGGAAGCTTGTTCACCGACCAGCAGGATTTGATTCGTCAATTGGGCGGTATTTTACTTGCTGTTATTGGCTTTGTTATGCTTGGCGTGTTTAAAATGGATTGGATGATGCGTTCTTTTAAAATCGATTTAAAATCGAGGCCATTGGGGTATACTGGGTCCATACTGGTGGGAATGACGTATGCAGCTGGCTGGACACCTTGTGTGGGACCCATTCTTTCTGGCATTATCGTCATGGGTGTATCCAATCCTTCAAGCGCCTTGGCTTACACATTGGCGTATACACTTGGTTTCGCCATTCCTTTTTTTGTCATGACGTTCTTCATCAGTAAGGTGAAAGCGATTGTGAAGTATTCCGACCTGTTTATGAAAATCGGAGGAGCCATTATGATTTTGTTCGGTATTCTTCTGTATACAGATAAACTGACGGATATCACACGCGTTCTCATTCAAATGTACGGTGGCTTTACGGGATTCTAACTCAGTAGGGCAGAGGTGACAAGATGAAAAAACTGTTGCTCGCGGTGATCGTACTATTGGGGGTCGGACTTGCTGTTTGGGAAAAGCCTCAAGAAACAGCCGCAATCGTAGCAGAGGTTCAAAAACCGGAAGTTGGTTTTGCGGCTCCTCATTTTACACTGACAGGATTGGATCAGCAGACGTACAAGGTAGAAGGAAAAAGGGCGAAACCATTGGTCTTGAATTTTTGGGCTTCCTGGTGTGGACCATGCAAGCTGGAAGCGCCTGATTTACAAAAAGTCTATGAAAAATACGGTGGACAGGTTGATCTGTATGGTGTGAACGTCACGAGCAATGACAGCCCGGAAGCAGCCATGGCCTTCGTCACCAACTATAAGCTAACATTTCCGATACCGATGGACGTAGCTGGAACTGTGTCGAACCGTTACAAGGTGATGGCATTCCCAACGACTTACTTGATTGACGCGGATGGGATCGTACGAAAAAAGATCATTGGCATGGTTGATGCTCCTACACTGGAGCTGGAACTGCGCCAGTTGTTAAGTCCAAAGCCATAAGGAAGGCACATAAGTCGCTGGGGGAGAATTCTCCGGCGGCTTTTTCTATTTGTGACACGTTTGACAAGGCCCATTTTGCAGACGATCATCTTGATTTTGTATGCTTGCCTAAAGAGCGGTGGTGTTCTCCTTCATAGACTGGAGTGATCTAGGGCAAAGGGAGGAAAACGGATGGCCAAGGGCAAAAAGGTAAAGAAGAAGAATACACGACAGCATCCCAATCAAGTACAACTGAGAATCGTAACGTCCCATACATGTCAAGTATGCAAACAGCAATGTGCAAGAGGGTTGGCATATCTGGAACAGATGTCCCAGCCCGGCGCGATCGGCTTTGGTGTACCATGCATCCTTACCAAGCAAAAGCCATAGTTCGTCCTTTTCCATTGTGCGGGATATTTTGCTCACGAGAGATAGTCCCTTCGCGTACGGTGAGAAGGGATCAAACAGCCCTGACTCCATTTTGGAGCTACCTATGGGTGGCTCTTTTTTAATTTTTCATTAAGAATTGGCCTGAGCAAATGTGAAAGAGGGATCAGTAGAGCCAACATGTTACAAAGGTTAAAGGCTCCCAAGTGTCAGGCTTGCATGCTGGCAGGTTTAACGGCTGTGTATTATACTGAAGGGACTGATGAAAGCAAGGGAAAGGAGCAAAATTGACATGCGTCCATTACAAATATCACCGGAGACGGCAGTCAAACTGGCGGAAGCACTTCAGGTACCTTTGGAACGCCTCATGCACATGCCGCAGCATATTTTGTTGCAAAAAATGATGGAGCTGGCTAATCAAGAAAAGGAAGCAAACGAAGCAGCGAATAAAAACCAAGAATAGGCGAAGCGATACAAAAGGAGGAGAAAAAATGGGGGCAAATGTAGCACATAAATTCCGTGCGGGGCTCAAGCCACAAGCGTTTGTGGAAAGCATGACGAAAAATCAGGATACATACCAAAACTGGTCGGATGCATTTTCATGGGAGGATGAACAAGACCGTGCGTTTTTTGCTTCTCTCCAGCATCGTGATGACCTCAGATGCTTAATCTTGGCTGCGGAATGGTGTGGCGACGTCGTTCGCAACTTGCCAGTCGTCTTGCATGCCTTGAAAGAAACAGACATGCCAGTGGAAATTATGGTGATGGAAGAACACCTCGATCTCATGGATGAGTTTCTTACGATGGGTGGTCGGGCGATCCCTGTTGTTATTTTCGCAGACACGGGTGGACATGTTCTGGCAAAATGGGGACCACGACCGAAGCATGTCCAAGCTGTCATGACGGCATTCAAACAACAAAACCCGGACCGAAACGCCACGGATTATGAAGAGAAGATTAAAGTAGCGCGTGCCGAAATGCTCGAGCAGTATGGAGAAGGCACTGGCTACCAGCAAGTGATTATCAAAGAACTGAGAGAGCTACTTTCCTCGATCTAATCTATTACATCCATAGCAGGGCGGAGTCACGGCTCCGTCCATTTTCATGCAGAAAGGCTGAATAACATGTATTACTACGGGAATGAAACGATTATGTCCTTGGAGCAGGTGCTTCGCTTAAAAGCATCGGAAGTTCGAATTTTGGAGTGGGTACGTACCTACGAGTTTTTAGAAAACAGTTATGGAATCGATGAAGCCGTTCCCTACTTCTTGGAGATAAAATGTGAAGAAGGGCAAGTGAAGATTCGCAAAAACCGTATACTTGACTTCCCGGAATACGCCTGTGAGGGAGAAGCAATCTTTCAAGAAGTAGATGAGGCACTGCGCGTCTTTCACGAGTGGGCACAGGAGATCTTGGCGAAAAAAGAGAGTTAATGAAAATAATATGTTGACGTCAAACAAAGTTCATGATAAATTAATAAATGTCGCTTCTGGTTGAAGAGAATAGCAGAAGATAGACAGCACATATTGTGGGGAGATAGTGAAGTGGCTAAACACGGCAGACTGTAAATCTGCTCCCTCCGGGTTCGGCGGTTCGAATCCGTCTCTCCCCACCATTGATTTTCTATCGATGATGTGCTAATTTATTCATAGTTCACTTGCCGGTGTGGCGGAATGGCAGACGCGCGCGACTCAAAATCGTGAGGGAAACCGTGGGGGTTCAAGTCCCTTCACCGGCACCATATCAAAAACGAATGCACACTAACCATGATGTTTACAGACACATGGATGGTGTGCTTTTTTACTATACGGGAAACAATTCAAACAGCGGCGAGTCTAAGACTTGATTTTCAGGTCTTAGGTCGCCGCTGCTTCATTTTTGGGTAATGAAAGCTCGCTTAAAAGTTCAATTCTGCAATCGTCTCGCCGAACAAAACCATGCCATTCTTTTGAAATCCGAGCGAAGCGTAAAGGTTTTCGGCTGCGACATTGGCTGGGGCATAGCCAATGACAATTTTTTGACAATCTTCCTTTGCTTTCAGGATCTCAATGACTTGTGAAATCGCAGTACGTCCATATCCTAGACGTTGGTACTTCGCATCAATTAAGAGTCTGTAAATCCAGTAATTTCCATCGTCGGGGTCAAGCCCATACATGACAAAGCCAACCATCGTGTCATCATGGTATATGGCCAAAGGAACAAATGTCGTTTGAAACTTTGATTCAGCGATGGAGTAAAGGTTTGGGGCAACAAACTCGCTCTGTTCGGGAGTAGGTTCCAGTTCAATACACTCTTCCCAGTTTTCCAAAGTTACTTCACGAAGTGTCACAGACATCTAATCACATTCATCCTTCCGGGGAATTGTTATTTTGTCAATATATTACATTTTATCCTACGTGAAAAGAAAGTCAAAATCAATAGAGTGCACAAATTTTTTTCTATATCTATGCAGCACCAGAGAAAGGGAAAGAGAGAGAATTAGTCAAATTTTCAGAAATAACAATTTATGGAAAATTCATTTGACACTACAGAAGAGTCATCTATATAGTTGAAACTGGAAGTATTTGTAACCGATTTGATTTTTTACCATGTCTGAGTTGTGATTACATCTACACAATTCAGAAAGGGGGATATTCTTTGCGCCAAGATAAGAAGCAATGGAAGGTCGGTTATCCTTTAAGTCATCCACAAAAGCGTATCTGGTATACGGAAAAATTACATCCACAGCTTCCTATCCATACGTTAGGGGGGATGGTGCGCGTTCAAGGAAAGGTGAAGCTGGATGTACTGGAAGCGGCCATTCACCTGTTCATTCAAAAGAACGATACCTTGCGACTCAACTATCAGGAGGAAGAGACAGTCCTTCAGTTTGTTGGAGAGTACGAACCGCAGCCATTGCAGGTGTTTGATTTCAGTCAGGAACCGAATGCCCCTGATCGGTGCAGACAATTCCTGCAAGCTTTGTTTACAAAGCCGTTTTCAATCGGACAAGGACCTCTGTTCTACTTTTGTCTGATCCAACTGAGTGACGAGGAAGCGGGGTATTTTGTAAAGCTGCACCATTTAATTGCTGATGGCTGGTCCATCTCAATCATGACAGAACAAATTGCTCACTATTATGACACATTGTTGGCAGGCGGTACCGTTCATGTAGGAGATGAACACGCTTATCAAGCTTTTGTCGACAGGGAGCATGCCTATGCTCAGTCTGAGAGATTTGAAAAGGACAAGCGCTACTGGCGGGACAAGTTTCAGAGCTTGCCCGTAATCACGACATTACAAAAGGCAACAGATACTACCGAAGGCAAGCGCAAAGTCTATGCATTCAACAAGGAAGATTCGACAAGAATACGCCAGTTTGCGGACCAGATGAAATGCTCGCTAAACTCCGTGTTTGTAGCTCTCGTCAGTCTTTACCTTCAGCGTTGTACGAGGCAAGAAGAAATCGTGATCGGTACGCCGTTGTTAAATCGTTCAGGCAAAGTGGAGCGCAAAATATTCGGGATGTTTACCAGCACCATGCCTTTTCGTCTGGCAGTTCCGATGGAAATGGATGCCTTCGATTATGTTAAATATGTCAACAGGGAATTGACTTCCTGTTTTTTTCATCAGAAATATCCGTACGATTTGCTGGCTCAAGAGTTGGAATTGAAGAAACATGGCTATGACAGCCTGTTTCAGATTTGTGTGAATTATTACAGCACGCAGCTGCCCTTCACCCTTGGCGGGTACTCCGTGACGAATGAGGAGTTTTACAACGGTCACCAGCTGTATTCGCTCCAAGTCATTATTAGGGAGTGGGCTACAGATGAACAATTGACGCTGGAATTGGATTATAAGATCGCCGAGTACACGGAAGAAGATATTGACCGGATAACGGATCATCTCGTGCGGCTACTCAATCAGATGATCTCGAATCCAGAAGTACCGCTATCCAATCTGAACTTCCTTGCTGAGGAAGAGCTGGAACTACAGCTCCATACATGGAACGATACTGCATCTTCCTATCCCAGCGAGAAGACGGTTGTCCAGTTGTTTGAAGAGCAAGTAATGCGCTCGCCACAAGGAATTGCATTGGAGTCAGAGGGGCGCACACTGACATTCCAGGAACTGCAGGATCAAGTGAATCGACTGGCTCACGTGTTGCGTAACCGAGGAGTTGGTCCTGGTGTAATTGTTGCGTTGCTAGCAGATCATTCGCCAGAGATGATCATCGGACTGTTGGCTGTTCTAAAAGCTGGCGGGGCATACCTTCCGATTGATCCTCAACTCCCTTCACAGCGTATTGAATATCTGCTTTCTGACTCTAGAGCGGACCTGTTGCTTCGTCACACTTCGAGAAAAGTGGATATTTCGTGGTCCAAAGCAATTCTGGAGCTCGGTGATTCGTCCCTGTATCGAAATGATGGGGCAATCCTGGAATCGGTCAATCAGCCAGATGATTTGGCCTATGTCATTTATACATCAGGCTCTACTGGAAATCCGAAGGGAGTCATGGTTACTCATCGAGGGCTAGTCAACTATATTTCGTGGGCGAAAGACCGCTATCTCTCTTGTCCTGAAGAAGCGTTTGCTCTGTATTCCTCACTGGCATTTGATTTGACGGTTACGTCCATTTTCTGCCCGTTGGTAAAGGGAAATCGGATGGTTATTTATCCTCACTCCGATTCTGAGTTTGTGTTATCGCGCATCTTTAGTGACGGACGCTCCCATGTTGTAAAGCTGACACCTGCCCATCTGTTTTTGCTGCAAGAGATTGCTCTGCCTTCTACTACGGTAAAGAGAGTGATAGTGGGCGGCGAGGACTTGAAGGTGAGTCTGGCTGAGGCCATTCATGCGAAATGGAACGGACAAATCGAAATTCTCAATGAGTATGGCCCTACCGAGACAGTAGTCGGATGCATGATCTATCAATACGATCCAGTGACAGATGTCGAAGGATCTGTACCAATTGGACATCCGATCAGTAACGTGCAGCTCTATATTTTGGATTCATATGGGAAGCCAATCCCAATCGGATCGACTGGAGAGCTATTCATCTCGGGAGATAGTGTGGCACGGGGGTATCTTAACCGCGAGGAATTGACGCAAGAGCGTTTCCTACCCGATCCGTTTCAGCCAGGGAAAGTGATGTACAAGACAGGCGATCTGGTTCGCTATCGTCCCAATGGGGTCATGGAGTATTTGGGGCGAGCTGACTATCAGGTGAAGATTCATGGATACCGCATTGAGTTGGGTGAAATTGAACAGCAGCTACTTGGTCATTCTTCTGTGCGTGAGGCAGTGGTGATTGATCGAATGGATACGTGGGGGCGTAAGTACCTTTGTGCTTATTTGATCACGGAAACATCTTTCCGGGAAAAAGAGCTCCGCGAAGAACTGGCAAGTCGATTGCCCGCTTACATGATCCCTTCGCAAATCGTGCAGCTTGAACAATTTCCGCTGACCTCAAATGGCAAAGTTGATCGAAAACAGCTTCCCGAACCCGTCATGGAGCGAAAAGGTGCGGAGGATGAAACCAGTCCTCGTGACGAGTTTGACAAGCTATTGGTTGAAGTGTATGAGGACGTGCTCGGTCATTCGCCATTTGGTTTACAGGACCCGTTTTCCCAGCTAGGGGGGGACTCGATCAAGGCGATTCAGGTTTCTTATCGATTGCATCAGCGGGGAATCAAGATTCCGGTTAGAGACATCTTGATTTATGACACGATTGCAGAACTAAAAGCGAGAAGTGACTGGAGTTGGGGAGTGGAACAGATCCCACAAGAGCCGTGTACGGGCGAGTTGCCTTTATCTCCCATTGTATCTTGGTTTTTGTCACAACAGTTCCGCAATGCTGATCATTGGAACCAGTCGTTGCTCCTCGAAAGCAAGGAAAAAGTAACGCTGGAGGAGTTTGAGGCGAGTCTGTCAGCACTGGTTAATCATCACGATTGTTTGCGACTCAATTACTCGGCAAAAGAGGGGAAGCTCTTTTACAATGAGCGCCACCTAACCAATCGAGTGTCAGTATCTTACGTCGACCTTTCTTCCTTACCGCAAGAAGAACAGGAGAGAAGAATGCTTGAGGCGATGAGAAATTGTGCTGTTAGCTTCAAGTTGGAAGAATCAATCCTGTTTACCGGTTGTCTCTTTGAATTGGGACCGAATCGACCTCAGCGATTGTTTCTGACGGCCCATCATCTTGTTGTGGACGGCGTTTCCTGGAGGATTATCCTGGAAGATTTGATGAGCGCCTTGGCCAGTCTGAAACGTAATGAGTCGATTGTCTTACCAGATAAAACGCATTCGATGCAAGCGTGGATCAAGGAAGTCTCCTCCTATTATCAGTCGGCTCAAGCAAGCAAAGAAAAGGCATATTGGGACATGGTTTCCATCCCGGAAGACCAGCTACCGACTGACTTCGATTTTGGCGAAGACTTGGTAGAATACAGCGCTACATCTACTCGCACACTTTCAGCCGAGATGACATCGCGACTGTTGACAACAGCCAACCGAATGTTTAATACGGGTCCCCAAGACCTATTGGTTGCAGCACTTACTCGGACACTGAGTGATGTGTTTGATAGGGAGCGTCTCTTACTGGTAATGGAGTCACATGGGCGTGAGTCTTCTATTCATACGATGAACGTAACCAGAACAGTAGGATGGTTTACCAGCATGTATCCTGTTTTGTTTGAAACGAATCCATCTAATCGGACCGATCACCTAAAAGGGATAAAGGAGAAGTTGCGCCAGATTCCGATGGGGGGGCTTGGGTTTGGCTGGCTAAAGCCTGATCTGCTCGCGGCAGTGGAAAAATCCCATGTACGATTCAATTATCTGGGATCCGTGGATAATCAACTGAGTGATGAGCTGGTTCTCATGGGAGGAAACTTGGCGGTTGATGCCGGAGTGGGTAATCATTTGACAGCACTGCTTGACGTGGCTGCTCTCATTCGTCAAGGAGAACTTCAGGTTTCTGTTACGTACAGCTTGCGCAAGTATAGCGAGGAGACCATGGAGAAGTTACTTACGTTGTTTATCAATGAATTGGAGCAGCTCATTGATCATTGCTGCCACCAAGAGGTCCCTGAATTTACACCATCGGATTTTGAAGAGGTGGAATTGACGCAAAAAGAGCTGGATTTGCTGTTTGGTTAAGAAGCGAATCTCATGCTTGACCAAGTTTTCCGAGAAGCCAAAAATGACGAGTGTTTAATGAATGACAGGAGGGATTACATTGAGTGTCAAGGTACTAATGGGAAAAAAGGGATTTGAGGAATTCGCAACAATTGTCGGCTTTACAGAAGCTGAAAAGGAAGAACGCGGTGCATTGCTGGAGCAGTCTTATATGCCGTTCAAGGTGACTCGCTATTATGCCGAGTTGATTGCGAGTCAATCAGAGCCTTATCGTACCCAGATGATCAATATCGTGCTTCCGCCACCGGGAGTGAAACCCTATAAAGGCCGTTTTGATCCATATGGAAACAAGTCGTACCGTCAGGATGAAACAGCTTTCCTGCAACACAAGTACAAAAAGACATTGTTGCTTCACATCGACGACTTTTGTATTGCCAACTGCCAGTTCTGCTATAAAGTGAACGAAATCCGCCACGAGGATATTGGATACACCAATATTATGGACAAGGCAGAAAGGGCAGTGCAGTATTTGGAAGCCCATCCGTACATCGATAATGTCCTCTTTACCGGTGGAGACCCTGCTTCTTTCCGTAAAACTTCTGACTTAATCAAGCTGATCAGCACGCTGTTAAGTGTGAAGAGTATTCGACTCGTTCGCTTTGCAACTAAAGCTTTGGCTTATGACCCTGCACGTTTTCTTGATGGAGAGCTGCTGGCGTTTTTTGACCAAGTAAGACAGACGCCCGGTAAGCAGGTAAGTGTGATTTCCCAGTTTAACCATCCAGGGGAAATCAGTGACGTTTCGATCCAAGCAACGCAAGCACTGCTATCAGTCGGTGTCCAGATTCGCGGACAGCCTGCTATCATTCGTGGCGTGAACGATTCTGTCGAGACCTTGATCGACTTGCAGCGCAAGTTTTTGGATAATCGAATCATTTCGTATTATTTGACGGTGTTCATGCCAGTTAGGGGAGTCGAGCAGTATGCCATTCCACTGGACGAGGCGTTCCGGAATGTAGCTGAGTCCAAACGCAATCTGGGTGGCTTAGAGAAAAAAGGGGTGCTTCTTACTTCGCACGACTTTGGAAAATTAGAGATTTGTGGCTTTTATCCGACAGCCGAGCGCCCTGAAAAAATTGTTTTGAAATGGCATCAAGCGGTCGGACCAGACTATCTTCCAGAGCGGTTGAAGGAACTAATCCCAACCCGTTCAGAAGACCTGATGATTTTGGACTACAAACAGGGAGAGATGTACTGCCTCGACCATGTTTTCGAACATAATGGCTTGCCGTACGTGAATGCAGATGGGGAGATCGTGGAAAACCTGCCGAGTGAAGCTGTTCGGTAAGGGAGTCAGGAGAGAAAAATTGTGATGAACAAGATCGACAAAAACAATATAGCTGACATTTTGCCGTTAAGTCCAACGCAGGAGGGCATGCTGTTTTACTACCGACTCCAAAAGGATTCCAATCTGTATTTCGAACAGCATCGGCTAACCCTTCGTGGCAAGTTTCAGCTGGAGTTGTTTACGCAGGCTGTTTCGATGGCGTTTGAGGCCAATGAAATGCTTCGTACGGTTTTTCGCTGGGAGGGGCTTCAAGCCCCTGTCCAGCTCATTCTCAAGCAAAAGACGTTGGAGATTCCTTATTTCGATTGGAGCGAGTTACCATCTGGTGCGCGTGAAAGAAAACTGTCTGCCTTGCTGTCACAGGACAAGCAAACACCTTTCACGCTTGAGTTGGGCAATACCATTCGCATTCAAGTAATAAGGATGGAGTTGTATCGTTATGAAGTCATATGGTCATTTCATCACATTCTCATGGACGGATGGAGCTCTGGCATTCTCCTAAGAGAGATATTTACAGCATATGGACAATTGTGCTCGGGGCTGTCCCCTGCGATCAAACAAAAGGCGAAATATAAGGAGTATCTGCGTTTTCTCAAAGAAGCATCGAAAGAACAATCCTTATCGTATTGGAAAGATTCCTTACAAGGAATTAGCTCGCCTACACCGCTTCCCTATATGCGGGATCGTAACGAAGAGCGGAAGTATTCTTCTTATCATCTTCGGCTTAGTCGAACGCTGTCGGAGACACTGGAGGAAACATCCAAGCGTTACCGTGTGACAATCAGCACACTGTTGCAAGCCGCATGGGGTATTTTGCTGCAAAAATACAGCGATACGCGGGATGCTCTTTTTGAAGTGGCCTACGCCGGACGTCCTGCCCATCTCACCGGAGTAGAGGAAATCGTCGGCCTCTTCATCAAGACGTATCCGCTCCGGGTCAAACGGACAGAAACGACAACAGTCAAAGACCTGCTGGGTGTCATGATGGAAGAGCAGCACCAGATGGCCCCGCACTTGTATGTGCCGGCAGTTGAGTTGAAAAACTGCTCAGAGATGGACGTACAAACCCCTTTGGCGCATAGTTTGTTCGTTTTCCAAAACTATCCAATCGACAAGACGCTGTCCGGATTGGAACTTGATTTCGAGCTAGAAAATATTACTTCACATGAAACAACCGACTATCCATTGGTGCTGGAAGTAACACCAGGTGATGAATGGACAGTCCATGTCAACTACCAGGCATGGAAGTTTCAAGCGAAGGAAATCGAACGCCTTGCGCTTCACTATCAGAGCCTTCTCGAGCAGATTGCGGTTGATCCAGATCAAGAGATTCGTGACCTTACCTTGCTCAGTGATCATGAGCGGCACGAGATGATTGAGGAACAGATGAAAATCGTGCCAGTTCCGAGTAACTACTGCGTGCACGAGTTGATTGATCAAGCGGCAGAAAAAACACCAGATGCAGTTGCGCTTGTACAAGGAAAGCAGACAGTGACTTACAAGGAGCTACAAGAGCAAGCGAATCGCCTGTCTTACGCTCTGCAAAAGGAGGTGACAGATGCAGGTAGACCGATAGTTATCATGTGTGATCGTTCCCCTGAAATGATTACAGCACTGCTAGCTATCCTCAAAGCTGGGTGTTACTATGTCCCACTTGATCCAGACTTGCCAAAAGCGCGAATTGAACAGATCGTAAGCCAGATTCAGCCTAGTCTGATCGTGACAGAGGGCAGCTATCTGGAACTCGTTGCTGACTTGCAAACAAGGGTCTTTCTTCTGGATGAACCAGCTTGCTGGGCACAGGAATTAACGCAAATACCACAGCGAAAAGCGACGCCTTCGAGTACCGCATATGCCATCTTTACTTCTGGTTCAACAGGTACGCCAAAAGGTGTGCGTGTAAAGCACGATCAATTAATCAACGCTCTTTGGTGGCACATTGAATTTGTTGGGTTCGGAGAGCAGACGAGAACGTTGCAGATCGCCACATTGACTTTTGACGCATCGGTTGTCGAGATTTTCTGCACACTCATCAGCGGTGGTACCCTTTGCTTGTTGCAGCGACATGAAAACAAATCCCCGCAAAAGCTAGCGGCAGCCATCGAGAGCCAACAAGCAAACGCGATACTCGTCGTCCCTACGATGTATCACGCTTTGCTTGACCACGCGGCTGATGGATCGCTGGATTCGATTCAAAAAGTGTTGTGTACAGGAGAGATGTTATCTTCTTCGTTAGTAGAACGACATACAGCCCTGTTACCTCAAGCGCAGATGTACAACTTGTATGGTCCGACGGAAAATAGTATCTCGGCATCCGGGTATTGTGTACCGCGACAAGGGCCTTTTGAAAACCCGCTTCCGATCGGATATCCGAGTTACAACGTTCGTGTTTTTCTTCTGGACCAAGATTTTCATCTGTTGCCCAAAGGAGTAATAGGGGAAATGTACGTTGGCGGGATGGGAGTAACGGAAGGTTACATCGCAGACGAGGAAAAAACCAGAGCGTCCTATATCCTGACCCCGTATGGCAGGCTTTATCGTACAGGAGACTTGGCTTGCTGGACGGATGAGGGACATCTGCAATATTTTGGTCGCAAGGATTTCCAAATTAAGATTCGTGGCAACCGCGTTGAATTGGAGGAGATTGAAGCTGTCCTGCGCCGTCAGCCTGGTGTCCGGGAAGCAGCGGTAGTGGCTATTCAGGAGTCAAAGCGCGATCCTTATCTGGTTGCATGCTTGGCCGCGATGCATCCGATTGAGGAAAACGTTCTGAGAGAGGCAGTGCTGACTTATCTGCCTGACTACATGCTACCTGCCTTTTTCGTCCATCTTGATGCCTTGCCTCGGACTCAGAGTGGAAAAGTAGACAAGACTGCCTTGCAACGTCTGGATTACACGCAGTATCGCTCGGGAAAGGAAGATGCCCCGGCAGATGAACTTGAGCAGCAATTGGCACAAATATGGCGAGAACTTTTGGCAGTCGAAAAAGTAAGCGTGCACGATCATTTTTTCTCGCTAGGAGGCCACTCGCTGAAGGCTGCTCAACTCGTGACCAGATTGCAAAAAGAGAGAAAAACGGACATCACAATCAAGGATGTATTCCAGAACCCGACCATTCGACAATTGGCTGATCGCATCAGAGGTAGACAGGCGATATCTTACACACCGATTGATCGGGTCAGTCAAGCTGAGAGATACAGGGCTTCTTCTTCACAGAAACGAATTTTCGTAATGCATGGAATTGAAGGGGAAAGCACCAGCTACAACATGTCGGGTGTAATCGCGGTAAACGGTCATTTGGATGTAAGTCGAGTGAAACGTGTATTTAATGAAATCATCCATAGGCATGAAGCATTCCGTACTTCGTTTGCGGTACAGGATGGAGAAGTGTATCAGTACATCAGCGACCATGTGCCATTTGAGATCCAAACGATGCATAGCGATGGCAGGACATTGGACGAAGTGATGGAGGACTTCCGGCAATCTTTTGATTTGACGAAAGCCCCTCTCCTTCAGGTTTGCCTAGTGGAGGTCACAGCCACTCAGCATTACCTGCTATTCAACTCTCATCATATTATTTTGGATGGCATTTCACTGAATGTGTTAATGGAAGACTTCGCTAGATTGTACGTGGGTGAAGAGCTGCCTGCACTGCCTATTCAATACAAGGACTACGCCGACTGGCAGTGGCAAAAGCGGGGGAGCGAGCAGTGGAATCAGCAGGAAAAATATTGGGTGGACACCTTTAGCGACAGAGTCCCGCTTATGGCTTTTCCACTGGATTACCCGCGTCCCGCTGTTAAGACATTCCAGGGCGATCACCATACGTTCTTCATTACTGATTCTACGTACGGTGATTTGCATGCGTTTGCCAAGCAAAACGAAGTGACTGTCCATGCTGTTTTGATGTCGGCATATTACGTGTTGTTGATGAAATACACGTCTCAGGAAGATTTCGTTGTCGGTTCACTGGTAGCTGGACGAAACCATCCCGATTTGGAGCGAATCGTCGGTGTCTTTATCAACTTCCTACCGATTCGCAATCGTCCTCGTGCCGAGCTCGTGTATACCGATTTTGTACAAGAGGTTCAGCGCAGTCTGTTACTGGCTTATGAACATCAGGAGTATCCGTTTGAAGAAATCGTTGCTCGTAGCGCTGCAGGCATCCAGCAAACGCAAAATCCATTGTTTGATACGATGCTGATCTTTCATAACCAACGGGAGCAAGAAGTCAGGTTTACATTGGGTGACGTGCAGTTTGAAGAGGTTCCGCATGAATCGAAGACGTCGAAGCTTGACTTTAAGCTGGATATTACACCACTCGCTGATCAATTCAGATGCGTGCTGGAATACGATACCCAGTTGTTTAAAGCGGAGACAATGGAAGGCTTTGCAGACAACTATTTGCGTGTACTCGCTGCGCTTCTGAAGCATCCGAAGCAGCGATTGGATGATGTTGACATCGTACATCACCAAGCAGAAAAAGAGGGCGTGATGAACCGCCTTCATCATGTCGGAGTTGCCGTTCCGGAACTGGGTCCGGCTCAAATCATGTATGGCACTCTCGGGTTTGATGCAAGCGATTCCTTGCATGATCCAGAACAAAACGTGTATCTCTCGATGTGCATGAAACCGGGAAGTGTACCAATCGAGTTGATTGCGCCAGTCGATGAAACGTCACCTTGCATTCGTTTGTTAGAAGAGAAGGGGACGGGGCCGTACCATCTATGTTATTCTATTTCCAATATTAATCATTTTTTGAAAAGGTTAGTTGATTCTGGGTTCAAATACGATTTGGTCAGCGCTCCTAAGCCAGCGGTGCTTTTCAATCATAGACTCGTTGCCTTTCTCTTTCTGGAATCGGTAGGCTTGATTGAACTTGTAGAGAGCGAGGATATGAAGCAGGACAGATGGCAAAGCAGCGATCAGCGGTCTGCTGTCCGTTTACTTACACCAGATGCTGATCAGGCATTGTCGTTCTTTACGTTCCTGGGCTACCGTGTTCACGAGAAATATCTGGATCGGCAATCGCAAGCGAGTATCATCACATTGGGCAAAGCGAGTGAGAGCAGTATCCAATTGGTCGAGCCTCTTATGGAACACTCGCAAGAACAGCGGGCGCTCATGAAAAATGGTTGTGGTGTTTACCAAATAGAGGACAGGGTAGCGAATCTGACTGAACGGATCGATACTCTGATTGCGTGTGATATCCCCGTTTCTTTTGCAGACCGGGCAGGACGTAATCTGCTCCTGACAGATGCCCCCTACCTACTTTTAACCGACGGGAAATCAGCCGCCGAAAGACCTAAGCCGATTCTAGGCGAGTTTCATTCGGAAGCTACGCCCATCTATTCCTTCGTTCAGGAACGTTTGCTGAAGCAGGAACAAGAAGAGGGGATTGTGGCTGTCAGATGTTTTGACATCGAGCTTCGAAGCAGAATCGAACCGTCATCTATGAAGCAAGCATGGCAAGCTCTCACGCGACGTTTTCCACAGCTGTTGCCACAAGGCTTATCCGAACCGATTCCACTTGCGTTTTGGGATTTACAGGAGAAAAGCGAGGAAGAGGCAACGGTATGGTTGCGGGATCGATTGATTGCCGAGCAGAAGAGACCGTTTGAGCATCATGCAGGAAGTTTGGCTCGATTTGAACTGGTAAAGCTGGCTGCTGATCACTATCGGTTGATGGGAAGTCTTCACAGCTCCATTAGTGATTGGCGAGGCATCGGACTGCTCCTTGAGGAATGGGAGGCTCTGTATCAGACGATGGCAGAAGGGCATAAACCTTCTACGGAAGAACAGCCTCGCTACGAAGAAGCATTCGCTGTTTGGCAGAAAAAAATGCTTTATTACGGACATCTCGAGGCCGAGCGCCACGAGTGGTTGACAGTAGCCAATCCACTTACTGCTCAACCTTTTGGTACTGGAGGGGTAGCGAAGCGCCAAGTCGAGCAGTATATCGACCCGACGAATCACGCCGATTTACTGCATGTAGCTACTCAGTCCAATCAGGAGCTGGGAGACATCTTACTTGCTTCCTACCTGCTGTTGCTTCGACAGGTCACCCAATTGTCTAGTTTGACGCTTGGGGTAGTGATGACGAATCGGACGCAAAATGCGCTGGAGCATACACTTGGCAACTATGACAACATCGTACCGCTCACGATGGATATGCAGACGATCAGTTCGTTTTCACAATTATTGGATCAAACGAAGCAAGTACGTGCCCGAATGCAAGCGCTCGCGTTGTATCCGTCAGAGCACTGGCAAGCGACGACGAACATGGGATGGCCGACACTTTTTGTCAATCAGACGATTCCGTTCAAAGCTCAGTCAGCTGTTTGGAAACGTGAAGTCAAACGATCAGTCGAGCCAGAGATGGCCGGAAGCCCATTAGTTCTCCAAGTAGCAGAAACTTCGGAAGGTATCCATGTCGTTTTTACCTTTGATCCAGCTATGCTTCAGACGACATATGTTGAATCGCTTTCGGATCGCTATGTGAAAATCCTAAAAATGTTAGCAGAAAAATCCAAAATAAAGTAAAAGGGGTAGGAGAATATGGAAATCAGATCCTCAATTAATTTTCACGACGAGCGCTTTTTGATGTTTGTACTGGACCAGATGGCAAATGAGCTTGAGAGAAACGGTGGAGAAGCGATCCGCATGACTCTTGGGAAGTCAGAAATGCCGCTGCATCCCGAAATTATCAACTCCATGCAACAGGCGTTGAACAGCTTTGAAAAATATTCGCTCGTATATCCAGGTGGTCTGCCTGAGCTGAAAGATAAGCTCGCGACCCACTATCAAACAAAATACGATGTGACAATCAAGCCGGAAAATTTCGTGATCAGTGTCGGTACCAGCACACTCTTCCGTAACCTGTTCTACCTCTTGCTTAAAGAGGGCGATGAAGTGTTGCTGCCACTTCCGTACTACTCGCTTTACCATTTCTGCGCGCTCTTAGTCGGTGCGAAAGTTCGTTACTACAAAATTGATATGGATACATTGAGACTTGATGTGGATTCGTTCAAAGAGAATTTCACAGACAAGACGAAAGTGGTCGTGATCAACACGCCTGGTAACCCTTTGGGAAATATTCTTACAAAAGAGGAATTGTATACGATCGACAGAATCGTAGACGGCCGTGCAGCTATTATCAATGACGAGATTTATGCGAACACTTACTTCGATGACGAGTGCGAATCCGTGATGCAGCTGAAAAATACCAAGTCTACCTTCATCACAACGGATGCGTTTTCCAAAGCGTATCGGATGTATAGCAGACGTGTCGGATATGCGATCGTACCAGATGAGCTGGTGCAACCACTGACGGTCATTCAGCACCACACACTGCTCACAGCTGACCCGGTCGTACAATTCGGGGCAATGGCTGCGCTCGATTACCAGCATGAAGTTGATCATTTAGTCCAACTTTACAAAGGTCGTCGGGACTACACGATTGACGCTTTCCAAAATGTACCCGATGTCCGTGCTCTGCCAGCGAGAGGCAGCTTCTACTTCACGCTTGATTGCGAAGCGTTTATGAAGAGAAAAGGCATTAGCACCTCGCTTGAGTTGGCTACACAAATTTTCGAGGCAACACATGTGGCGACTGTACCGGGTTCTGACTTTGGCATCCCGAACACACTGCGCCTCTCATACTCTGCCGCGAAGTATAACGAGGGAATTAACCGTTTGCGGGAATTTTTCACCACCACCTAAAAAGGGGAAGAGTCGCAATGAATGGACGTATGCAGCTCGATCTGGATCTGAATGAGTTTAACCTGCTCACTGATGATGAAGCGAACTTGTTAACTCGAGTCAATCAGACAGACAAACCTTATCGCAACAAAGTGACAATCGCTGAACTGTTCGCCCGGCAAGCAGAAAAAACGCCTGATAGAGTCGCTGTGGTAGAGGCGGATCGAGAAAGAACATACGCAGAACTACACGCGGAAGCAAACCAGCTAGCCCGTATCTTAAAAGATGCGGGTGTGGTTCCTTCGCAACTCGTAGGAATTCTCGCAGACAGGAGCTCCCGTATGGTAGCGGGAGTTCTTGCCATCCTGCAAGCGGGTGGGGGATACGTCCCGGTTGATCCGCATTATCCCCGAGCTAGAATTCGGTATCTTTTGCAGGATAGCCGCTGCAAGGTGCTTGTAACAGAATCCATCTATCTGGATGAAATTATACCGGATCTACCTGACAGCATCGAAACGATCATTTGTTTGGATGAGACTTCCTTCCAGCACGAAGGATACAAGGTCTATACAGCGTCCGACATTCGCCGCCAAAAGGATGAGGCGATAGCTCCGGCAGGTTCAGAGGATGATGTTGCGTATGTCATCTACACATCTGGTTCGACCGGTACACCGAAGGGCGTCATGATTACGCACAAACAGGTCTTGAATACGTTGTTTTGGCTGGAGGAGACTTTTCCGTTAAGCGAGACAGACGTTGTTGCCCAAAAAACCTCGATTTCTTTTACGGATTCGGTGTGGGAATTGTTTTGGCCGCTGATGGTTGGATCAAAGCTGTCTATTCTGAAAGAGGAAGACGGAAAAGATCCGGGAGCGTTGTATGACTGGCTCCGGGAGCAACGCATTACAGTCACGCAGTTCGTTCCAGCGATGATGAATGTGTTTCTGGCGCATGTGCATTCTCGTAAGGAGCCAGATCCATTGCCCAATTTGAAGTGGGTATTTAATGGAGGAGAAGCACTGACCGCTAATCTGGTTCGCGAATGGAATCGACTGTTCCGTGTTGCGCGAATCGCGAATATTTACGGGATGACAGAATCAGCGATATACGCTTCCGTCTTTCTTTGCACAGAACAGCCTGAGGAAGAAACACTCAGAATCCCTATTGGTGTTCCTATTGCCAATACGCATATGTTCATCCTTGGTCAGACGGGGGAAATTTGTCCCCCTGATGTCAAGGGCGAGATTTGTATCGGAGGAATTGGCATCACCGATGGATATTTGGGCAAGCCTGATTTGACTGAGAAAGCTTTTACCTATCATCCCATTACCGGAGAGCGCCTGTACCGTACTGGAGATGTCGGCTTACTCAGTGAAACGGGAGTTTTTGAATATCTGGGGCGGATGGACGATCAGGTTCAAGTGCGCGGGTATCGTGTGGAACTAAAAGAAGTGGAACGCGCCGTCCTTCAGCATCCCGCTGTAAATCAAGTAGCTGTTTTGGCTATGACTGATCAAATGGGATTGACTGAACTGGGTTGCTACTATGTTGTGCAAATGGACGGTGTTCAGCCGGATGAGCTTCGCGCGCACCTGCTGGAGTGGCTCCCCGAATATATGATCCCGAGTTACTTTATGGAATTGTCGGAGATGCCGCTTACCCCGCATGGAAAGATCGATCGTAAAGCTTTGCCTGCTGTAAAGCCAAGTGCCAATAGTGAATACGTACCTCCAGCAAATCCTATCGAACAAAAGCTGGCTGAGTTGTGGGCGGATGTCTTACAGCTTCCATCCCCTGGTGTACTTGATCACTTTGTCGGACAGGGAGGACATTCGCTCAAGGCCATTCAGCTTTTATCGAGGATTGAAAGTGACTTTCAAGTGAAGCTTTCCATGCGCGACCTGTTTGATGCTCCAACGATTCGTGGTTTGGCTAATCGGATCACAGGCAACCTCCAAGAGATGGAGCAAAAACCGATTCTCTTGCTATCGAATCAGGAATATTACCCTGTCACACGTGCCCAAGAGCGGCTCTACCTGTTGTGGCAGTTGGAAGAAGATGCTACCAGCTATCATACACCGGGAGTTATGCGGGTCACCGGTTCCCTTGATTCAGGGCGTCTCCAAGACGTTGCCGATCAACTCGTCGCACGACATGAGGCCCTGCGCACCTCGTTTCATCTGATGGAAGGTCAGGTGAAGCAAAAAGTACACAGTGACCTGTCTATAGAGATTGAGACATGGCAAGCAGACGAGGAAGCTGTGGAAAAGACAATCGAAAGCTTTTTCAGGCCATTCGATTTAAAACAAGCTCCCTTACTTCGAATCGGTTTAATTAAGCTCGCATCAGAAGATCATCTATTGGTTTTCGACATGCATCATATCATTTCCGATGGCATATCCAAGTCCATCTTGCTTGAGGAATTTTGTACCCTCTACCAAGGACAGGTGTTGCCAGAATTGTCGGTACAGGCCAAGGAATTCGCTTGGTGGCAATCAGAACAAGTTGCCGAGATTGGTTATGCCGAGCATGAAGCCTACTGGTTGAAGGTATTTTCCAAGCAGCCGCAACCGCTGGCAATCCCAACCGATTATCCTCGCCCACAAACCATGACATTTGATGGAGACGAGTTGGTGACTGAGCTGTCTAGGGAATGGGTGGAAAAGCTCGACGCGTTTACCCGTCAGAGTTCTACGACGCTCTACATGCTTCTGTTGGCTGTCTATTCTGTTTTGTTATCGAAATACAGCAATCAGGAAGACATCGTCGTCGGCTGCGATATGGATGGTAGACAACGTGCGGAATTTGCCCCTGTTGTCGGAATGTTTGTTAATACCTTGGCATTGCGAAACTGGCCGAAGAAAGAATTGACCGTCGAAGAGTATATCGGGCAGGTACGCCAAAACGTGCTTAGCGGTTTTGAGCATGGAGACTATCCATTCGATCAACTCGTGAGCCAGATTCAATTGACTCGGGATCCAGCAAGGAACCCGTTGTTTGACGCCATGCTGACCCTGCATCATGCAGCGGAGCAGCAAAAGGTCAGCCTCGATCAAATCGAGTTTGTACCGTACGAGTTTAGACGCAAAGCTGCCATGCTCGATCTGGCTTTGGAAGTGGTTAAGGCTGAGGATCACCTATGCATGCATTGGCAATATAACACGAACTTGTATCAAAGAAGAACAATCGAGAGGATGGCGCAAGACTTTGTCATTCTTCTGGAGCAAATGGTAGCCCACCCGAACCGAACCATCGGACAACTTCAGATCGGTCATGGAGTAGTACAAGTAGCACAGGGACAAGTGGACGACGATGACTTTGCTTTTTAAGAAATACATGACGGACAGAAAAGAGGGATTGGCTTGACAACGATAACGGCACAAAACATCTTGCTGGCCAGTGGGCAGTTTGATCGCGAAAAAGACTATTGGATGGAGAACCTCTCTCGAGAGTTTCATTCACTCGACCTTCCAACAGACTCTCGGGCCTCGTTTCAGCGTCAGTCTGAGCTTCGTGAGGTGACCATCGTGTTTCCGGACGAACTGAGCAAGGCGCTGATTCATTTGAGCAATGGCTCGGATCAACGTTTGTTCATGGCTTTGCTGAGTGGATTTGGCATCCTGTTGTCCAAATACACGGGACATCAGGACATATGCGTTGGAACGGCTATCTTTCGTCAAACAGAGCCGGGTGAGTTTTTGAATAAAGTGTTGCCTTTGCGTCATCAGGTACTCCCGGAATGGAGCATCAAGGAGCTGCTTCAAGAAGTTCGGCAGACCTTAAAGGCCGCTGTGGAACATCAGAACTACCCAATCTTGCGGTTGATTGAGGAACTGCAAGTACCACAGCAGGGGAACAGCACGCCGTTCTTTGAGGCGACTTGCTTGTTGGATGTTCTTCATGATCAGGACAGCCTGGAACAGGTCTCGAGTGAGTTGCAGCTCCTCTTTTCTAAAAAGGGGAACTCGCTCGATTTACTTGTGCGTTACGTCGGGCAAAGATACCAACTCCCTATGATGGAACGGATGATAGAGCATTTAGTTCGAATCTATCAGGTTATCGTAACAGAACCAGATCAGAAGATCGCGGAGATCGCGTGCTTATCTGAGGCAGAGGTACGGGAGCTAGTTCTTTCATTCAACGACAACCGGATTGATTTTCCACGCGATCAGAGCTTTGATCGCCTCTTTGAGGAGCAGGTAAAAAAGACGCCTCATCGCAAAGCGGTGACAGATGGAAAATCAACGTTAACCTATCAGGAATTAAACGAGCGAGCCAACCGACTTGCACGCCATTTTATCCAGCAGGGATTACGACCTGGCACGAAAATCGGTATCTATATGAAGCGTAACGTGGATACGCTTGTTGCGATTCTTGCCGTGTTCAAGGCAGGAGGAGCTTACGTACCGATTGATCCAGACTATCCGCAACATCGGATCCTGTACATCGTGCAGAAGAGCGAGATTGCAGGGTTAATCACTCAGCCTGACTTGCTAGATGGATTGGAGCCGATTCGAGCATCCTCACCTGAACTGAAGTATCTCTATGTTTTTGGTCAATCTGATCAATCAATAGAGTCACTTTCGGGAGAGGACATCGATCGGGAGAGTGCGGGAACAGACTTGGCATATATCATCTTCACATCGGGTACGACTGGACAACCGAAAGGCGTAATGGTTCACCATCGCGGAATGATTAACCACATTTTCGCTAAAATCAATGATCTATCGCTCTGCGAGGATGATCTTGTCACACAAACAGCTTCTCTTTGCTTCGACATATCTGTTTGGCAATATCTGGCTGTTCTGCTGGTGGGTGGCTCTGTACTGGTGATCGATACAGAGACGGTAATGGATACGCAGGCACTTCATAACGTACTCCATTCCAACCACGTCACCGTTGCGGAGGTGGTACCGTCTCTGCTCTCCGTCCTGCTTGACCTCGTTGAAGAATGGTCCGACTCCGAACGCAGCTTGCCTGATCTGCGGTGGATGGCCGTGACAGGAGAGGAGTTGCCTGCTCCTCTGGTGCGACGCTGGTTTGCCTGCTATTCGGAAATTCCTTTGGTGAATATGTACGGGCCAACGGAAGCATCTGATGATATTACGCACCACATTATTCGGGAAATGCCCAGTGATCAGCAGATTGTGGTTCCCATCGGCATACCAATCCAGAACACTCATATTTACATACTCGATCAAAATCAGTGTATCTGCCCGCGTGGCGTAAAAGGAGAAATAGGTGTGGCCGGTCCTGGGGTTGGTTACGGCTACTACAAAGATGACGAACGGACGCAAAAAGTCTTTGTAGCAAATCCGTATGCCAGCTGGATAGATGACCCTGACTACCAAGTCCTCTACCGAACGGGTGATGTAGGCCGGATCACGGAGGACGGATATATTGAGTACTTCGGGAGAATGGACAATCAGGTCAAGATTCGGGGTTACCGAATCGAATTGAGTGAGATTGAACAGGTGATGCGCAGACATCCAGCGGTTAAGGATGCAGTGGTCTTGGCGCTTTCAGAGGAAACGGGTGCAAAGTACTTATGTGCCTATGTCGTTCCCCAGGAGGAATTTTCCGCACGAGATGTGCGTGAGTATCTGTTTACTGTCCTTCCGGAATACATGGTGCCGATGCACTATGTAAAACAAAACGTATTGCCACTTACCCCTAACGGAAAAGTGGATAGAGGGGCTTTACCGAAGCCTGGCATACAGGATCGCATAGACACATCTATTTTGGTGTCAGCGACAACCGAGACGGAAAAAGCTCTCACGCACATCTGGGCGCATGTGTTACAGCTCGATCCAAACACAATCAGCACTCGGGACAATTTCTTCGCTCTAGGGGGGCACTCATTAAAAATCAACGCGGTAGCTGCTCAGGTTGTACAGCAGTTTGGCGTACAGCTTCCACTGCGAACCATGTTTAATCACCCAACGATTCAGGAGCTTGGCAACGTGATTGATGGATCAGACAAGACAATTATGAAAAGACGATTCTCAGTCGAAGCCAGATCGTACTATCCTGTTACGGCTGCCCAGCGAAAGTTCTTTATTCTTCAGCAGTTAAACCCGGCTGATACAAGCCTTCACATTACGGCTGCCCGTTTCATCGAGGGCGAGTTGAGCCGTGAAAAGGTAGAGCATGCTTTTCAAGGATTGGTGGACCGCCATGAATCTCTTCGTACCTCGTTTGATTATAGAGATGGGCAAGTCGTTCAAATTGTACATGATTCGTTAGTCTTCCGTTTGGAAGTGAGCGAAGCAAGCACAGAGCAGTTGGAGGCCAGCCTGGCAGCATTTGTACGGCCATTCGACTTGCGTCAAGCACCTTTGCTGCGCGCGGGGCTAATCAGGATTGCACCAGAAAAGCATCTGTTGTTGTTCGATATGCATCATATCGTTTCAGACGGCGTATCCATGGATATTCTCGTAGAAGACTTTGTTCGTCTCTATGCAGGTGTGACACTTTCTGCATTGGAAGTTCAGCAAAAAGAGTTTGCTGTTTGGCAGGAATCTGCACTTGAGTCAGGGGAGCTTCAAGCTGACTATTGGGCAGACTTGTTTACCAGCCCGGCTCCACTTCTATCGATTCCGACTGATTACGAAAGACCAGAATCTCTTACGTATCCTGGTGCGACGATTGAGTTCGAGATATCGGCAGAGGAGAGGCAGCGGTTGCAGGAGCTGGCAACGCAGGAACATGCGACACTTTACATGGTGCTGTTGTCGGTTTACAACATGTTGCTTGCAAAATACAGCGGCCAAGAGGATGTCGTTGTCGGAACTCCTGTAGCTGGGCGTAAATTTGCAGAGTTTGATGAAGTCATTGGGATGTTTATCAATACCATTCCCCTACGCAATTATCCAAAAGGCGAGAAAACCTATCGCGAGTTTCTTGCGGAGGTGCGCGAGCATACGTTAGCCTCTTTTGAACAAGCGGATTACCCGATTGATCTGTTTGTCCAGACCCTTGGTCTAGAGCCAATTACAGGTCGTCAACCCCTTTTTGATACGATTTTCGTCCTACAAAACATGGACAATCCGGAAGGGGAACTAAAGCTTGAGGACATGATCGTCAAAAACTATCCACTGCAAAACAATACGGCTAAACTTGATCTTCATCTGGCGGCTTATCCCGTTTTTGACAGACTTATATGTAAGCTGGATTACCGCAGTGATCTGTTCCAAAGTGAGACGATGGAACAGTTTGTGAGTGACTTCAAAAGCTTGATGCAGCAGGTGATGGAAGATCCGCAGCGCCTCCTGCAAGACTTTGAATTGACCCGTGAGGTAGCCCTTATTCAAGCACAGGGCGTCGATTGGGATTTTGAATTTTAGAGCAAGCGGTGAGTAAGAGGGGGAGGGCATATGGAGACTACTATTTCGCAAAACATTCTGCTAACCAGTCGGAAATTTAGCCGGGAGGAGCAGTACTGGCAAGAGAAGTTACAGGGGGAGTGGACGCTCTCCCTCCTTCCAACCGAAGGAACGGAGAAGGAAGGCGATGGGGAGGTTGAGACAAAAGAAATATTGTTTGTCTTTCCAGCTGATTTGAACGCTGCCGTTACGGCCCATTGCGATCATCATCCGATGAAGCTCTACTTATTCCTTCTGTCGACGTTTCAAATCATGCTGAATCGGTATAAGCAGACAGACGACATGATCATTCTCACGCCCGTCTTTCAGAATCCGCTTCCCCCTAACGCTTGGAATCGGGTGCTGCCGCTGCGTGTACGGATGCATCAAGAAGCTACTTTTGCAGAAGTGGCGAAAGAGGGTAAGCAGCTGGTCAAAGAGGCAATGGAGCATCAGAACTATCCGTTTTCGCAAATGATGCAATGGCTTGATCTACCCGACACGGCTCGGATGGCACTGCTGGATACAGCCTTCGTACTAGAAAACATGCAAGATATTGCTGCTTTAGAAGGCTTGTCCCTACAAATGGTATTTGCATGCAAGCAAACAGAAGCTGGAATTACCGGACGTGTACGGTATGCGGGTGAGCAGTTCAAAGAGGCTGTCATCGAACGAATGATCAGCCATTATCAACAAATTCTTCGTGAAGTGGTCGCCGATCCCAAACGCTTCGTTCACACAATCGAAATGGTGACAGAAGCAGAGCGGACAGATCTGTTGTACACCCGCAATCAAACGGATGTTGCTCATTCTGCTCCAAAGCCGATCCATCAACTGATCGAGGAACAGGCTGAGCGGACGCCTCATCTAACAGCAGCTGTGTTTGGCAACAAAACCCTTACCTACGCTCAACTTAATGGCAAAGCCAATTGCCTTGCACGCATGTTGAAGGAAAGTGGCATTGGAAGAGGAAGCCATGTTCCGGTCTTGATGAATCGTAGCTTGAATTTGGTCATTTCCCTGCTAGCTGTGATGAAAACAGGTGCGGCATTTGTCCCGCTAGACGTGCAAAGTCCAAGCGAACGGAAAAAGCAGCTACTGGATGAATTGAATTGTCCCGTGACGTTGATCGGACCAGAGATACGCCAGGAGCCGTCATTCGTGCAATGGACACGTGCTGTAATCGTTGATGCGGATGATATCCGGGAAGAAGGGGACTTGAATGTCCAGGTAGATATGGACGATCCGATCTATGTGATCTATACCTCTGGTTCTACTGGTAAACCCAAAGGAGCGGTCGTTCCTCATATCGGTATTTTCAATCGGTTTCGCTGGATGGATGAACACTACGGTTGTACAGAGCAGGACGCCATTTTCCAGACGACTCCCCATCACTACGACAGTTCGGTTTGGCAACTCTTCTGGCCGCTCTTACATGGTGGCCGTACGGTATTACCGATTCCTGAATTCGAGATGACGCTCGATCAAGTGTTGCAAGCCATTTCAACCTATCAGATTACAATAACGGACTTTGTGCCGTCGGTGTTCAATCTGCTGGTGGATCAAATGGAAACACGAATGGACATACACGATTCACTTTCTTCGATTCGCCACCTGATTTTGGGGGGAGAGGAAATCACCGCTCACACCGTGCATCTGTTTCTTCAGCGGTTTTCCCACGTTCGTATCACGAATCTGTACGGTCCGACAGAGACGTCTATTGGTGTCATCTACTTTGAGATCGACCATACCCATGAGGGACCGATCCCGATTGGAAAACCGATAGCTAATACGAAAATTCTGTTGCTAGATTCAAATCGCAAACTTGTTCCGGCCGGACATCAAGGGGAGATTTATATAACAGGCTTGTGCTTGGGGCACGGTTACTTGCACGATCCCGAGAAAACAGCAGCCAGCTTTGTTGACAACCCTTATCCGGAAATTGGTTATCAAAAGCTTTATCGGACGGGAGACCTTGGGCGTTATCTGCCGAATGGCAATATCAAGTTCTGCGGTCGCATTGATCATCAAGTAAAAGTACGCGGGCACCGAATTGAGCTGGGCGAGATTGATGAGGTGCTATTGTCCCATCCGCTAGTAAAAGAGTGTGCCGTGCTATTTCAAGAAGAGAAGGCTCGATTGTGCGCGTACTATGTGGCAAATGCCGAGGACTTGACCGCAAATGACCTGCGCGGTTATCTCAGCGAACGGCTTCCCGATCACATGATCCCATCCTTTTTTGTCAGCATTGAAAAAATGCCTTTGACAGCAGGGGGCAAGATCAATCGCAAGCTATTGCCTGAAGTGGATGAACAACAGGCGTCCGATGCTGAATATGTAGCCCCACGAAACGAGAAGGAAGAACAGCTGGTTACGATCTGGAAAGAAATATTGGGAATCGAAAAAGTGGGGGTACACGACAGCTTCTTCCAGCTGGGAGGGAATTCCCTGCTCTTGCTTAAAATGCATGCACAAATGGTAAAACAAGTGGATAGCGAGATTAGCGTCGCGCATTTGTTTTCCTACTATACGATTGCCATGTTTGTGGATTTTCTCGAACAAAGAAAACAGGATCAGGTTGCATCGATGGAAGATCAAAGCGATGATGATGAATCCCTTCTGGAATTGCTGAGGGAGGTCAAGGAGGGAGTTCTCTCCGTAGACATGGGTGCCGAGCTGATCGACAAAAGGAAGGGGAATTAAGATGAGTTTGCTAAAAAAATACATCTTGGAGCAAGTGGCAGCTCATCGACTGCATGAAAAGGAAGCACTTCCTTTGCTGAAAGAATTGTCCTCTGCCAACGTAAATACGCGCCAAGATATCGCGATCATCGGTATGGCTTGTCGTTTTCCTGGAGCCAACAGCCTCGAAGAATACTGGAACAATTTGAAACAGGGACACGATTCAATCAGTGATATCCCGGCTGAAAGGCGTCCAGATGTCGAGAGGGTCGCGAGAGAATTTTTTAACGACACAGATTTTCAGTATGAGCGGATGGGTTATCTCGATCACGTGGATTTATTTGATCATGCGTTTTTCGAGATCTCACCTGCTGAGGCTCGAACCATGGATCCTTATCAACGGATGTTTCTCGAGCTGGCTTGGGAAACATTCGAACATGCCGGGTATAGCGAGAAGATGATCAGTGGTTCTCCTACCGGCGTATTTCTGGGGTATTGTGACAATGAATCACAATACCAGCGTGTGCTGAAAAACGTTGATTCGTCCTCGCTGGCTGGCAACGTTGCAGCAATTATCGCTTCCCGGATTTCTTATTTGCTGAATCTATCAGGTCCGAGTCAACTGATTAATACTTCTTGCTCTTCCTCCTTGGTCGCACTGCATCAAGCATGTCAGGCCATTGGAAATAACGATTGTCGAATGGCTCTCGTAGGTGGAGTTAACCTTTCCCTGTTTCCGATTCAACAAGATACGGACTTTGGCATCGTTTCTGTAGATCGCAAAACCAAAGCTTTTGATGACTTTGCTGATGGAACCGTGTGGGGAGAAGGTCTTGGCGCTGTTCTTTTGAAGTCATACGATCAAGCAGTTAGAGACAATGATTATATCCATGCCGTGATCAAAAGCACAGCGGTCAATTGTGATGGCCGTTCTACCAGCATTACAGCGCCCAATGCGATTTCTCAGTCTGCTTTGTTGCGAACAACATGGGAACGGGCGCGAATCAATCCTGAGAGCATCTCCTATATTGAGGCACATGGGACCGGGACTAGATTAGGTGACCCTGTCGAGATTGAGGGGATCATGCATGCCTTTCAGAAAGTTTCAAAACGCAAGCAATTTTGCGCAATAGGCTCGGTTAAAAGTAATATCGGGCACACGATAGCGGCATCAGGTGTGGCTGGGATCATTAAAACGGTTCTGATGATGAAGCATCGCCAGATTCCGCCGACGCTGCATGTAAAACGGCCCAATACCTTAATTCCTTTTATTGATTCGCCTGTTTATATAAATGATGTGTTAAAGGCTTGGGATGTAGAGGCTGACCAACCTGTGAGGAGAGCCGGGGTAAGTGCATTCGGTCTGAGCGGAACAAACGCCCACGTCATCTTGGAAGAGCCTCCTGGGCGCGAGGCGACAGCCGTTTCAGAAACTGGCAATTACCTCATTACGTTATCTGCCAAAACAAGTGAGTCGCTCTGGGATTTGCTCGAGAAATACCAAACATTTTTATCAGGAGCTTCTGAGCATTCCCTTTTGGATATGTGCGCTACTGCCAATATGGGGCGCGGACACTATCGGCATCGCCTTGCCTTCGTTATCAACAGCAAAGAGGACTTTTTGCAGAAGATCCATCGCCTGTGCACGGGAGAACGGATGGAGGACGGTGCTCCGCTTGTTGATGGGAACCAGGTGTTCTACGGAGTACTGAATTCCCGTGGGGAAAGTTCATCGCCGATCAGTAAGCAAATAGACAGCTCTGACCCTGTAGAAATGGCAAAACAGTACGTACGAGGAGTGCCGATCAATTGGCTTGAATACTACCGTCCAGTTAAATGGAAAAAGGTACCTTTACCAACCTATAGCTTTGCCAAAACCCGTCACTGGGTGCAAACGGATCAACCCGCAAACAACGCGGTTGAACGGTCCGATGCTGTAGCATCTGTAGCGGCTCAAGAGAACGAAACGGCTGATGTGCATAAAATTGCTTCCACCTTCTTTACTTTTGGGGAAATGTTACTGACTCAGGTGAATGTCCAAAAGCAAACGGGTTTGGAAGAGGACGAAACTTTTTATTCCGGCTTGTTATCGCTTGAATGCTTCAAGCAACTAGGCGCTTTCCACAAGCAGACGCAAACGTATTCGCTGGAAGAATTGCGTGAAGCTGTAAGGTTTGATGGAAAAAATGAACACTTCTTCCAACTCATGCTTGAACTTGTCGTTAAAGCCTCCCTAGTTGAACACGTTGAAGAAACATACCGTTTAACTGCCCATGCAGAGGGTCTTGATGCGGAAGCATTTTATCAGGATTGTCTGGATCGCTATCCAGATGAGCATGATACGTTCTCTCAATTGAAAGCGTGTTTTGCCCATTACTCAAAGAGCATGACGGGGCAGGACGTACTCGAGATGAACCACGGTTCTTCTAACTTATATAAGTCGTATGCGGATCGCATTACGCTTGGAAACCCTTCCGGACTTATGGCAGTGGAGACCATTGCTCAATACATCCATTCGTTTAGCCGTCCCGTTCGAATTCTGGAGCTCGGAGGCGGTTCCAGCAGTCTTACTCGCTTATTGCTGCCGAAGATTGAGAAACAAGCTGTCACCTATTTGTTTACGGATGGTGCGCAATCGTCTCTCGCAGAGGCAGAAAAAGACTTCCAAGAAGTATACCCGTTTGTTCAGTTCCGCCTGTTCAACATGGAGCAGGCCCCAGCCGAACAAGGCTTCGATCTACACGCATTCGATGTGATTATCGCGAATAACGCGATACACAGGACGAGGGATGTTCGGGCTTCCTTATCGATTGTGCATCAGTTGCTTGCAGAGCAAGGCGTGCTGTTTGCGATCGAGCTCGTGAAAAATCGTACAACGGCAAATGTGATCGGAGGGCTTGCCACAGATTGGTGGCAGCACGAAGACACTGAGCTGCGACCGCAAGCCAGACTGATGGATCCCTTACGTTGGGAAAAGGCGCTTCGAGATACGAACTATCAATCAGTTGCCATTTATCCGTCGTCAACAGCGATGGGTGAACTGTCTGATTCAGCGTTATTGATCGGACATTCAGCATATACGCCACAAGAGTATCGGGAGTGGCTCTACCAGATCCATTGGCAAACGAAAGAGCTGACAACCAATCAGCAGACCCAGCGTCCCGGGGTCTGGCTGGTACTTCAAGATGAAGGTGGTGTAGGAGAAACACTGGCTGACGCGATGTCAGCGGACGGACATGAAGTGTTCAGACTCCGTAGCGGTGAGGCTTTTGCCGCCGTTTCTTCCCACGAGTTTATCCTAGACCCTAGTCAGCCGGCAGATCTGCGGCGTGTGTTCGAGAGCCTCGGGGACAAAAAGGAAAAGCTGACTGGGATTATCCATTTATGGAGCCTGACCTCGGGCGCCCAACAGCCAAATGATCTCGGAGAGCTTGAAGCTCTTGAGTCTGCGCAACCTCTAGGAGTTTACAGTCTGTTTCATTTGACACAAGCGTTGCTTGAGCTGGATCTGAAGCAGGTGCTTGATTTACGGATCGTTTCGAACTACGCACAAGCAGTAGATGACAGCGGACCTGTTTTTCCAGAAAAAGCTCCCTTGTTCGGTCTAGCCAAGGTTATTTCGCAGGAAAATCCAAAACTGCAGTGCTTTAGCCTGGATCTCGCAACAGAGGGGCGTTCAGCATCGCAGTTGGCAGGCCAGCTACTAGCGGAGATTCGCTGCAATCAGGATGACACATTGGTTGCCTATAGAGGAAATCGCATCGTACCTGAAATGAATCGCTGCGATATCGATAAAGTTCCGAAACGGCCTGTAGAGATACGCGAAAATGGCGTTTACTTGATTGCCGGAGGTACCGGAAAACTGGGCCTGGCATTTAGTAAGCATCTGGCCGCTCAAAAAAATGTGACGCTCGTGCTGATTAATCGTTCGCCACTTCCACCTAACCACGAGTGGCAAGCACGTTTACAGCATCCAGACTGCAGTGCTGCTGAGGCACGAAAGCTGAAAGCCCTGCTGGAGCTAGAGGAAATGGGAGCGCAGGTAGTCTGCTACGCAGCCGACGTGTCAGACCGTCAGCAGATGGAGGATATTTCCGAGCAAGTCCGTGCTCGTTATGGACCGATCAACGGCATTATCCAATCCGCGGCGCATATCACCTTCGAGACGATTCAGAAGAAGAAGTTTTCCGATTTTCAAAATGGTTTGAAAGCGAAGATGGCGGGCACAGTCATACTCGATCAGATAGCAGAACCGGAGCATTTGGATTTTTTTGTAATCTTCTCATCACTTGCTTCGATTTGGGGTGGGGCGACTGGAAGTGACTATGTTTCGTCCAACTGCTTCTTGGATGCTTATAGTGCAGCTCGCAGTCGAACAGGAAGACCAACGATAGCTTTGAACTGGTATGCGTTTGAAGGGATAACAGGTCCTGGTTTTATCGGATACATGCCGATAGATGGCGCAATCCAAGCCTTCGATGCTTCTCTGTCTTGCCAAACTGAGCACTTGATCATTGGACAGTTTGATTTGCAAGTGCTGAAGGAATGGGCACCGTCTCTGAAAGTAAAGCTCGGAGATTCGATATTTGCAAGCGAAAAGTCTCGTAAAGAATGCGAAGTACCTATAGAAGTGACCATGCAAAACCGTGTTGTTTTGTCTGGCAGGGAGGAAGGCGATCACTACACTTCGCTGGAGCTTGCCTTAGGTCAGATTTGGTCTGATGTGCTGGGTTACACCGAACTGAGCATCGACGACGACTTTTTCAGACTGGGTGGCGATTCTCTTTTGGCAATTGGGATCGTTTCCCGTGTCTCCAAGCAGATGCAAAAAGAGATAACGATCACCAACCTGTTTCAGACACCAACGATCCGTCAATTAGCTATGTTGATGGCTCCGAATGAAGAAACAGCCGTGTCAGCGATTCCAGTAGCGGAGTATCGGGAAGCTTACCCAGCCACCTCGTCTCAGCAGAGAATTTATGTGCTGGAACAAATGCAGGAAGGGGCAGTCGCCTACAACATCCCTACAGTCATGATGCTTGAAGGAGAACTGGACAAAGAGGCTTTCGAACGTGCATTTGTCTCCCTGGTGCAGCGTCATGAGTCGTTGCGCACCTCATTTTCCATCGTGGATGGAGTTTTGATGCAAACCGTTCAACCGAGCGTAGATTTTACGTTGGCGTATAGTGAAGTCGACGAGAACGATGCCAAGAGAACGGTCGAACAATTTATTCGACCATTTGACTTATCAAAAGCGCCGCTTGTTCGAGCTATGCTCATTCGCACGGATGTCAACAAACACTTGTTGCTGTTCGACATGCATCACATTATTTCCGATGGTGTGTCCATCAACATTTTGATCCGTGAGTTCTTCCAGTTGTATCAGGGACTCGAGTTGCCCGAGCTGCGAATTCAATATAAAGACTACAGCGTGTGGCAAACCGAACAACTTGGCAATGGGGTATTGGCCGCTCAGGAGAAATTCTGGC
The DNA here is from genome assembly GCF_013186635.1 of Brevibacillus sp. HB1.3. NCBI lineage: Bacteria > Bacillati > Bacillota > Bacilli > Caryophanales > Paenibacillaceae > Brevibacillus > Brevibacillus sp. HB1.3. Next base: position 177,714 of record NZ_JABMIT010000010.1, read on the forward strand.
AGGGAGAGTTGGATGGAGAACTTCCTGTGCTTAATCTGCCTACGGACTACCCTCGACCGTCTGTCCAGAGCTTTGAGGGAGATGTCCTAACCTTTGAGATTCCTCAAGAGATGACTCAGAAGATACTGGCACTGGCAAAAAATAATGGGGCAACCTTGTACATGACGCTACTGGGTGCGCTCAGCATTATGTTGTCGAAATACGCTGGCGAAGAAGACATTATCATCGGATCGCCAGTGGCTGGCCGTCATCATGCAGACCTGGAAAACATCGTGGGTGTCTTTTTGAACACACTGGCGATGAGAAATTTCCCGCGAAGCGATCGAACCGTGTCAGATTTCCTTCAGGAAGTAAAAGAACGGGCACTGGCGGCGCTCTCTCATGCCGACTATCCGTTCGAAATGCTGGTGGATCGTCTGACGCTGCCCAAAGATACAGCCCGTAACCCATTGTTTGATGTGATGTTCATTTTGCAAAATACCGGCGACGCGAAGGGAAGCATGAGTGCAAATGGGCTGACGCTCTCACCTTATCCTTTTGAACAGCGCTCTGCCCAGTTTGATCTGACCTTTGACATCATTGAACGAGAACAGCGCCTGATTGTCGATATCGAATACAGCAACAAGCTATTCAGCAAAGAGACGATCGCGTCAATGTCCACACACTTCCAGAAGATTCTGGAGCAAATGGTGGAGGATCCTAAACAGTTGATCGGCAAGATGTCCATGCTGGCGGCAGAAGAACGCATGCAGCTGATTGAGCATTGGAATGACACGAGTTTGGAATACTCTCGTGAAAAAACGGTCGTCCAGCTCTTTGAAGAAGTCGCGGAAAAACAGCCGAACGCGTTAGCAGTTTCATGCGGAGATGAGAAAGTTACTTATGTGGAATTAAATAAGCGAGCCAATCAAGTTGCCCGTTTGATGAAGCAACACGGCGTCACTGCTGATACTTGCGTGGGCCTTCTGACGAATCGCTCCGTGGAAATGATCGTCGGGCTCATGGCGATCTTGAAAGCGGGGGCTGCGTTTGTTCCGATTGATCCGCACTATCCAGAAGAACGCATCTCCTATGTTTTGGAAAATAGCATGACTCCCCTCGTGTTAACCCACGATTCTTTGGCAGAGAAGCAGTGGGGAAGTGTTGTCCGAGTGGACGTAAACGATTCCCGGATAGAGACAGAAGACGACTCCAATCTTCCGCCACAGGCTACACCTGGTGATCTCGCCTATGTCATTTACACATCCGGTTCTACAGGCAAGCCTAAAGGTGTCATGGTTGAGCACGGCAATTTGATGAGCTTCTGCTCAGGGATCGGCGAACGCATCGATTTTGCCAGCGCAGACAAAATGCTGGCTGTGACAACGATTTCGTTTGATATTTTTCTGCTTGAAACAATTGTACCGCTGACGAAAGGGATGACTGTAGTCATTGCAACCGAGCAGCAGCAAGCAGACCCGCAGGTGCTCAAGGAGTTGATTTTGCAGGAAGAAATCACATTCCTTCAACTGACTCCATCCCGGCTGCAGCTCATGCTGGAAGAGAAGAGCAACTTGCATGCACTTGACAGCCTGAAAGCGATCCTGATTGGAGGAGAGGCTCTTTCAAAGTCTTTGTTCCAAAGGCTTCGCACACAAACGAAGGCAAGACTTTACAATCTGTACGGTCCGACTGAAACAACGATTTGGTCTACGGTGCAGGACTTGACCGACGCAGAGGAAGTAACGATTGGTGCGCCGTTGCCCAATACACAAGTCTACATCCTCGATGAGCATCTTCAAGTGCAGCCGATGAAGATCAATGGCGATCTTTATATTGCAGGAGATGGGGTAACGAGAGGGTACTTTGGCCAGCCAACACTGACGGCTGAGCGCTATATTCCTAATCCGTTTCAACCTGGTCAGCGCATGTACAAAACAGGTGATCTCGCGAGATGGCTGCCGGACGGGCGTATTGAATACGTGGGACGATCTGACTTTCAGTGCAAAGTACGCGGTTATCGCATCGAATTGGGTGAGATTGAAACTGCCCTTTCTCAGCATCCGGATATTACGGAAGCAGTGGTCAGTGTGCGGGATACTGCCAGCAATCCTTACCTGGCTGCCTACTATATGGCGAAGCGAACGTTGGACAGTGATGAATTGCGTGCGATGCTGAGCAAAAGTTTACCCGATTACATGATTCCACATTTCTATACGCATATGAATATGTGGCCGCTGACACCAAACGGAAAGTTGGATCGGAAATCATTGCCAGAGCCTGATTCACTCCAAGACAACCACATCGAATATCAAGCCCCGGCTACCAGGCTGGAAGAACAGGTGGCGGGCATCTGGCAGGAAGTGCTTAAACGTGAAACGGTCGGTATGCAGGATCACTTCTTCCAAATAGGCGGTAATTCGCTTTTATTGGTACAAGTTCATGCCAAGCTTGAACAGCTTTACCCTGGACGGGTTCGAATTGCCGATTTGTTCGCTCATCCTACGCTGTCTAGCCTGACCAACTTTTTGAAGAATACCGCATTAGAGCTGACAGATGAACAAGGGGAGTCTGATACGGCTACCTATTGGTTGAAGGAGCTGGATCGTGTCTCGCTGATAGAGTTGTCGCCTGAGTATTGGGCTAGTGGAGAAGCGAATGTGGACACAGACTGGGTCCAATTCTCACTTACTGATGATCTGTTTGAAAATGTTCAGCAGGTAAGTCAAATGGAAGCAGTTGAGGTACGAGACGTTCTGCTTTCGATGTACCTATACCTCATGGCGGAATTGACAGGACAGCAGGATCTTTATATGGAAGTAGCTGTCGCCAGGGAGCTACAGATGAATGTCTATCCATTCCGGGTGAACATGTCAGAGGTCAATACCTTCTTCGATCTATTCAAGCAGGTGCAGCAGAAACGACAGTTCATCGAGAAATGGACGGGAGACGCCTCGTTGTGGCTTGAAAAATTGCGGAAAGAACGCAACGACGGAACGATTATTCCATTATTTGGCGGTGTCAACGCGTTTACAGATGCATCGTTTACACACCATGAACATGAGCTTGCCTTCTGGATCAAGGAAGGAAACGACGTGATTGATATCGTGTGTGCGTTCGACCCTAAATGCCTCCGGGCAGAAAAAGTCACGGAGATGACTCAGGATTACCAGCAATTGCTCAAGATGTTAGTGAATGAATACATGACATAGAGAAGGGTGATCAAACATGGACAAAATCGCACTCTTATTCCCGGGACAAGGTTCGCAATATGTTGGAATGGGCCAAGCATTATGTGAGGCCCATCCCATTGCGGCGCGAACCTTTGAAGAAGCAAGTGATGCGCTTGGATTTAACCTGCAAACACTTTGTTTTGCAGGGGATGTACAAGAATTGACCAAAACTGAGCACGCACAGCCAGCAATCCTGACAGCAAGTGTCGCAGCCTTCCGCGTGTATTCACAGGAGTTGGACATCGAACCGAATTGGGTGGCGGGTCACAGTCTGGGCGAGTTTACGGCCCTGACTTGTGCCGGTGCCATCCAGTTTGCAGATGCCGTCCGCCTTGTCTATCGGCGAGGTCAGTTCATGCAGGCGGCTACGCCGCAGGGTGTCGGAGCTATGTCAGCAATCTTCGGGTTGGATGCTCAACTTGTCGAGGAGATTTGTCAGGAACATTCTCGCGACGGTGCGATCGTTGTGGTCGCCAACCATAACTCCGCTGATCAGATCGTCATCTCCGGACATGCACATGCTGTGCGACAAGTAGAAGAAGCGTGCAAGCAGCAAGGCTCTACTTCCGTTGTCACCCTCAAGGTGAGTGCGCCTTTCCATTCGCCACTCATGATGCAAGCAGCCGAACAATTAAATGAAGAACTGAAGCGGTACACGTACTGCGATCCCAAATGGCCTGTCATTTCCAATGTGACAGCACAACCATATGTCCATGCTGATCAACTTGTCGATTTGCTCACAGCCCAGACAACCAGCCCTGTTCGCTGGCAAGCTACAATGGATTACTTGGTAAAACAGGGAACGAATACCGTAATTGAGCTCGGACCAAAAAGTGTGCTGACAAATTTGGTCAAAAAATATCCGCTTCGCGCCTTTGCCTTTGACAAGCAGGGGGAGATCGATCGTTATCAGCAAGAGCTTCAAGATGCTAAAACGCGTAATCAAGCAGCAATTGCCCAATTCGTCGATTCTTGCATTGCGATTGCCGTTTGCACGAAAAACCGCGGTCTCGATGAAGAAGCGTACCAGCAAGGGGTGATTACGCCCTACCAAGCACTTCAACAACTGAGACAACAGCTGGAACAAGGGGAAAAAGAGGGAAGCTATGGGGATGTACGCGAAGCTTTTTCTCTGCTTCGTTTGATCTTGCAAACAAAAAAAGCTCCTGACGCGGAACAAACCATGCGCTTTGAACAGCTGACCAGCAAACCAGACCTGCTACAGCGATTTCCCGAGATCAGCAACGAATGGCAAGCAAGCTAAGCCGAACCAGGTCAGCAGAGGACCCAAGGAGGAAGAATGCAGTGAGCAAGCCATTAGGACTGAACCGAGTCAAACTGAATAAACAGCAGACGGATGCTCATTCAACTGACAGCAAAGCCAATCAACACGATATTGCGGTGATTGGTGCTGCTTGCCGATTCGGAAGCGCAGAAAACCCGGCAGACTTTTGGCGTCTGTTGCAAGCTGGTCAAGATTGCGTGCGAGAGCTTCCCAAGGAGCGCCAAAACGATTTGATTCCATTGTTACTCGCCAAAGGGTTGACGATGGAGCAAATTCAATTTCGAGAGGCTGCCTACCTGAATGAAATTGATAAATTCGATCCGCAGCTCTTCGGTCTTTCTCCTAAGGAAGCCAGCCAGATGGATCCGAACCAGCGCTTATTCTTGCTGACATGCTGGGAAGCGATTGAGGACGCAGGATATGGTGGAACAATGCTCGCGGGCAGCCGTACAGGAGTATATCTGGGATTTAGCAGTGATTTTGGTGAAGAGTATCGACGAATGATTCGAGAGTTGGAACCAGAAGCGTTGTCCACCTCAATCATTGGCAATATGAAATCGGTGATCGCTTCTCGAGTCTCCTACCTGTTGGATCTCAAAGGTCCGAGCATGCTTGTAGATACATCCTGCTCCTCGTCGTTGATGGCAGTTCATCTGGCATGCCAAGCGATTCGTCGAGGAGAATGCGAGATGGCGCTGGCTGGCGGTGTCAAGCTCATCTTGCTGTCTTTACAAGATGGAAGCAATGATTTGGGAATTTTATCGCAATCCGGGCGTACTCGCCCTTTTGACAATGATTCAGACGGTACGGGTGTCGGTGAAGGCGTTAGCGCCGTTTTGCTGAAACCGTTGGCAAAGGCTCTTGCAGACGGGGATTCGATTTATGCGGTGATCAAGGGAAGCGCCGCCAATCAAGACGGCCATTCTTTCGGGCTTACGGCGCCAAATTCACTGGCACAAGCCGAAGTGATCCAGCAGGCATGGAAAGACGCGCAGATTGATCCCGAAACCCTTTCCTATATCGAGGTGCACAGCATAGGTACCAAGCTGGGTGATCCTATGGAGATGGACGGGCTGGAGAGAGCGTTTCGCCCATACACAAATCGGCGCCAATTTTGCGGGATCGGCTCGGTAAAGACGAACATCGGTCACACCGACCACGTAGCAGGGATGGCTGGTCTTTTCAAAGTGATCCTGTCTCTTAAACAAAAGCAGATCCCTCCGCATTTGCACTTTCAACGCGCGAATCGGATGATTCCTTTTGAACAATCTCCCATTTACATCCATGACACATTGACAGAGTGGGAACCAGAGCAAAGCGTGCGACGGGCTGGAATCAGTTCGTTTGGGATGAGTGGAACGAATGTGCACCTGGTAGTAGAGGAAGCACCAGGATTCATGCCACCACCCAAGCAAGAAGAAGGGACTCAGGCTATTGCGTTATCCGCGAAAAGCAAGGAGAGCTTGCTCAACCTGTTGCTCCGCTTTCAGAAGTGGACCAGCAAGCCTGTGGTGGAACTTCCGACATTGGAAAGTCTCAGCTTTACGGCAAATACGGGCCGTAGTCACTACGGCTATCGATTGTTACTGATTTGCAGGGACATGGACGATTTTGCCGCAAAAATCTCCAAGTTGTGCGCAAGCGACTGGGCAACACTTTCTGATCCAGATATTCTCTTTGGCTGGCACAAGGTTATCTCCCAGGAAAAAGACGATAGAGAGCCTGGAATACTGACAGAGGCAGAACAACAAGCGATGAATAAGGCGGCTAATGCTCTTTTGCAAAAGCTTTTGTTGGCGCAAAGCAAAGAGTTATCTGATCTGAAAGAGCTTGGCGAATTGTATGTGAGCGGGGCAGATGTGCGCTGGAGTGCCATGTATACGTTTAAAAAGCCGCGCCGCGTGCACCTCCCTGTTTATCCGTTTGAGCGTAAACGTTGTTGGCTGGACATTTCTTCTCTTCCTTCTCTTGACAAGGATGCCGGGAGAGAAAAAGACAAGGTCGCACCGCAAAAATCTGGAGAAGCGAAGCTGCCAAACGTGGTGGTACGTGGGAGAAAACATGATACCTACACCGTTTTAGAGCAAGAGCTGGCTCACATTTGGGGATATGTTCTGGGGCTTGAAGAAGTAGATGTCCATGACAATTTTTACGACCTGGGCGGGGACTCGATCATCGCGATTAAAATGATCAGCGAAATCTCCAAACGGATGAACCGAGAAGTAGAAGTACAAGACCTGCTTACCCATTTGACGATTTCCGATCTTGCTGCCTTTCTTGAAGCGGCTGGGCATGTAGAAGAACAGGTTGCGAAAGCAGAGGCAGCTGCTACTGCAGTCCAAGCTGTTCAACAACGAAACGCAAAATCAAGGCAGGGTACTCAAATCAAACGCAGCTCGTATGCCGATCTCAGTCATTTATCCTGGCGTCAATTAAATTGTTATGATCGCGGTCTCGCTTTATTAATGGAGGAGCAGGATGCTCATCTGATCCCTTATTTTAAGCTTTTTCTCGGGTTGAAGCGCGGCTATCAGCTTGATGCTGAGGGGTACCCCTATTCGTATCGGGAACATGCTGAGGTTATGGGGTATTTGTCGGATGAGGAGATGCTTTATAAATTTGGCTATCGGGTCAAGCTCGTGCCTGTCACACATTTGGATGAATTGCATGAGTCGATCATTCGCCAACTGGATCATGGCAAGCCCGTAATGGTTGCGTTTGACGAGTACTATACCTTTTACACACCGCAATACCAGAAGGAACATACCGATCATCTCACCGTCATCACTGGCTATGACCATGAAAAGCAGGTCTATACGATCATCAATCACAATCATTTGACTCGCGGGCAAGCGCAGCGAATCCAGTACGATAAATTTTCCACAACGTACCAAACGCTTGAGGAGATTTATGCAAATGTAGATCCGCAATCCCGGCTGATCATGGTGCTCGATCGCGTTACAGATGACGAGGCAAGCTTGCGTGCGAGCGCGGCTGAGGAGTTGCTGCGATTACTAAAAGCGGTCGAAACTAAGCAGCAAGTTGGCCGTGAGCTTACGCTGTTACTGTCACTTACGGAGCAGCCAGACATTTATTTTGATGAAGCGAATTTAAACGAGCTCTACGCTCAATTAGGCGGGAAAGAACTGTGGATGGAAACATTATTGGACTGGTACATTCCACAGGCGGATCAGTCTGTGCGCGAACTGGCGGAGGAGATTTTGCAGACATCCAATAACGCGGTGAATCGTTATGCCCTTAGCTTATACAAAGAAAAAATGTTGAAGCGATCCGATGTGGAAGCTGCTGTCGACAAGTTGAAGTCACTTACTAGTCAATTTCTGCAACAAGTATTAGCCTTGCGAGAACGTGATTCGGATATCCGATAGCCGCATGTGTTTACCATTACGATAGACAGGAAGGAGAGTGCTCATGTCACTCACCGAGATTCAACCGAGCAAGCATCCGAACCTGGATTGCATCGGCGCTTCTATCTACACGGTTCTGAAATACTTGAACTTTTCCGCTTTGGAAACAGCTTGGAAGCAGTGCGGTGCCATCTATCTGAAAACGCAAGATTCTCCTTATGGAGATGTAAACGGTCAATACATGAGAACAGTCGCAGAGCTGACGTGGATTCACAATATCCGCGTAGAAGGACAGGCTGAACCGGAAAACGACCTGTTTTTGGCAAATATTCAAGAACGTTTAGAACGGGACATACCGACAATCGTCCTCTGCAATATGGCAGAACTCCCGTATAACCCTTATTATCAGGACCTGCCTGAAATGCATAGCATCATTGTCACAGGTAGAGAGGGTAACCAGCTGCTGATCGTCGATGATTACTACCGCTACAAAGGTCTGTTGCCCATCGAGCAATTCTTACTGGCGAGCAACTCTTCCTATCGGGATGCAGGTACAGGTGAATGGTATCCACTCCACAATCGTTCATTTGAATTGGTCCTTTCAGATTCCCTGCATCCGACGCACGATCAGCTGCTGGAAGCGGTCAGGAGCAATCTCAGCGTACTTGAGGGTCGTTGCGACATCAATCAAATCAAGCGGGAATTGGATGTACCTGACGATGTCAACATCGAGGTAGGGCTGAAATCGCTTGATCCGTTTCTCAAAGACGTAGAGGCTTTTCTCGCTAGTGGAGTGGAGATTACTGACGATCATCTCGATATCCTTAACCACAGCTTGATCAGCATGGCACAAACACGAGCGATGTATGCCAATGTCTTGCAGGTGATCAGTGAGAAGTACGAAAGCTTTGCAGATCTTGCCGAGCTGTATCGGAGTATCGGACATCAATGGAAAATTACGACCAATATGATTCTAAAGGCTTTTGATAGTAATCGCAGTGAGATGGTTCATCGCGTTCTGCAAAAAATCAGCAGCATAAAAACGCAGGAATTTGAGGCAGCCACAAACACAAGAGAAGTACTGGAACGAGTTGGCGTTGTTGTGTAAGCATCTAGCACATGGAGGTACTCCTATGGAAAAGGAAAACGAAGTATACGAGACGCTCCTACAGTTGTTTTCTGAGTACGTGAACGAAAGCGGAGAACTTACGGAGTACATTGATTCATTGACCTTTATCAAGTCGGTCGTAAAGGTTGAAAAAGAGTTTGGTATTGAATTCGATGATGACATGCTTCATTTGGAAAACTTTCAAGATATGAAAACATTGGCAGGTTACATTCAGCAAAAAATGGATGCAAAGACTGCCTGATCAAGGGCCGAGATGTGTTCAATCGATCGGACGAAGACGGGAAAAAACGGGAGAGAGGGCTCACCATGCTAACGAAAATGATGGCCATAAGTCACATGATTGGCAATACGCCTTTAATCAAACTGGAGCATGAGCACATCAATCTGTTTTGCAAGCTGGAGTACAACAACCTCATGGGAAGTGTAAAAGTGAGGCCCGCCTTTTATATATTACAGGAGGCGATCAAAAGAGGAGAGATTACGCAGGAAACTACCGTAATCGAGTCATCTTCGGGAAATTTTGCTATCGCTTTAGCGACTTTGTGCAAGCAAATCGGAATTAAATTTATTCCAGTCATTGACCCCAATATTAATCCTGTCTATGAGAATTTACTCAGGGTATTTTCTCATGAGGTCGTAAAAGTAACGGACCGTGACGAGACAGGAGGATATCTCCTAACGCGCATCCAAACGGTCAATCGCCTTCTCAATGAGACGAAGAACTCGTTTTGGACCAACCAGTATGGAAATCCGGATAGCGCTCGAGCCCATTACTTCGGACTGGGAGCCGAGATCGCAGACAGCTTCGAGACATTGGACTATGCGTTTATCGGCGTCAGCTCTGGCGGCACGATAACTGGAATCTCGCAACGATTGAAAGAACGATTCCCCAACATAAAAATCATTGCGGTGGATACGGCAGGATCCGTGATTTTCGGACAAGAGCCACAAAAACGATACATCCCTGGAATTGGATCAAGCATGCGACCTGACATCCTCAAGGGCGCGATCATTGATGAGGTCGTTCATGTTTCGGAGGAGGACACAGTTGAGGCTTGCTATCAGCTTTATACAGAGCATGGCATTTTTGCTGGAGGATCTTCTGGGACTTCCTACTGGGCGATTAAAAACTATTTCAAAGATCAAAAGCATGTAGTCAAGCCAAATGTCGTCTTTTTATGTCCAGACGGTGGTATGCCATATGTCAATACCGTATACAACCAGGAATGGGTTCAGTGGTTGCATCAGCAAAAGCATTCTTTCGTGGGCAATTAAGCACTGTCTAATAAATCTACTATGATAAGCAGGGTGGGATGTACAATGTTATATCTAAACACGAGTGATATTGAAAAGGTCGGCAAGAATTGGAAGGAAACCATTGATGTCATTGAGCATGCAGTGCATTCCTTATACAAGGAAGATTATGCACAGCCAATTAAACCTTACTTGCGATATCACGACATGGCAAACCGCATTATTGCCATGCCAGCATTTGTAGGCGGAGATACTTACATGGCGGGAATCAAGTGGATTGCCAGTTTCCCGAAAAACCTCCAAGAGGGTATCCAACGTGCGCATTCGATTACGATCCTCAACGAAGCCAGAACCGGTAAGCCTGTGGCAACGATTAATACAGCCCTGGTCAGCGGGATTCGAACGGCTTCTGTTTCCGGTCTTCTCCTCAAGCATTACGAACAAGTACGTCCCCTGCAAAATGTAACGGTCGGAATTATCGGATTTGGTCCGATTGGCAGACTTCATCTACAAATGGTAACGGCCATGTTAGGTGAAAAAATCGACAAGGTGGTTCTCTATGACATTGCGGGTATCCAGCAGGAGCATATTCCGGCTGAGATAAAAGAGAAAACGGTTATCGCGCAAACGTGGGAAGAGGCATACTGCGAGGCAGATGTGTTCATTACGTGCACGGTATCGCCGCATGGTTTTATTGACAAGCAACCCAAACGTCAATCGTTATTGTTAAATGTGTCGTTACGCGATTTTACACCAAAAATTCTCGACTATACCCGCTCCATTACCGTAGATGACTGGACTGAAGTTTGCCGTGAAAACACAGATATCGAGATTATGCATCTGGAGAGAGGATTGCAAAAAGAAGATACCAAATCCATCACGGATATCGTCTGCCTGGACCAAATGAAGGAATTTCCACAAGATGAGCCCATCATGTTTAATCCGATGGGGATGGCGATTTTTGATATCGCCATTGCTGCCTACTATTACAAACAAGCGCTCTCGCAGGGGATCGGAACTCACTTGCAAGACTAACTGGAGGTTACCATTTTGTACGATGTGCTAGCAAATCTAAAACTGGTAGAGTCATCTCGTATTTGTTTGCACGAGTCACATGAAAATAAGCGACTACACAAGACCAGACAGATCATTGAGGAGGAAGGGATTTTGCGCCATCCTCCACTGGCGATTCTCATGCAAAACGGCCAGTATTTGATCATTGATGGTGCACATCGGACCTTTGCTCTTCAAGCGCTTGGGTGCAAACATATCCCCGTACAGGTAGTGGAGCAAGAGGATTTTCACTTGGATATGTGGGATCATATTGTGCCAGTCGCTGCATGGTTGCAATCAGTGGAGCAAGATTCTGTGTTTCGATGGGAAACAGAGCGTTTACGAGAAACACCTGTGGCAGAAATGAAGATAGGGAACAACGAACGTTTCTATCTGTATCCAAATGAAAATCGGCAGGATGATGAGTGGCGAATGAAGCTATGGCGTCAACTGGTTGACAGTTACAACTATAGCCATCCGGTGCACCGTCTGCCTACAGGGATGCTCGAATGGCCGGAAACAGGATCTGCCTTGATACGGTTCCCGCAAATCAGTCTGGCTGAATTGGAGCGTATCGTATCGGAAGGGCATGTTTTGCCTGCGGGTGTTACCCGTTTTGAAATAGACGGGCGTCTATTAAACTTGTGTATTCCGATTAGCCTATTGAAACAAGAGCAAATCGAGCAAGAACAATGGGAGCGATTGGTTAAAAAATGGAGAGAAACCTTGCGCCTCTACTCGAAACCCGTGTATATGTGCGATGCGTAATAAGAAACCGTGGCGAGTTTGATTCGCCACGGTTTCTATCCAATCCCAATTGGCAGCATGTGCTCGTTTTCTTGCGGTTGCGGTCTTTCCCACAGACGCAGTGCCTATAAAGGAGTGGATCATTCTGCAAAAGATCATAGAGGAGTCGAGACGAAAATTAGCGTTCTTGCTGATGGGTTTGGTTCTCGTACTATTTGGCAGTATGCCCGTGTACGCCGAAACAAGCATTCGACAAGATACGGAAATCGGAACGGCAATCGAACAGCTGGTCAATCAGACAATGGAGTCGGAAAAAATCCCAGGTGCAGCCGTTGTGGTCGTCAAAGAGGGGAAAACCATTTACAAGCAATCGTTTGGTTTCTCTGACACCCAAAAGCAAGAGCCGGTTACTTCTGACACATTGTTTGAAATCGGATCGAACTCCAAAGCATTTACAGCGCTAGCCGTTCACCAGCTTGTCGAGCAAAAACGACTTTCGCTGGAGGACCCGGTTCAGAACTATATTCCGTGGTTCGGTGTTACATATAAAGGACAACCGGAAACGATCCTGATTAAGCATTTGCTGTACCATACCAGCGGGATTCCGTTTGAAAGCATTGGCTCCATCCCTATTTCTTCTAGTGAAAATGCGATCGAAGAAACTGTGCGAGCCATCAATCATTCTGAACTGGTACGCAAGCCGGGGACCGAGTATGAATACGCCACCATTAATTACGATATCCTGGGCTATATTGTTGAGAAAGTCACCGGAGAAACGTATGAGCAATATGTACAACAACAGGTCATTGCCAAATTGGGACTAACCCAAACCTTTTTGAAGGCACAGGCACCCGTGGAGGGGATGGCAAGAGGGCATAAAATCGAGTTCTTTTCCCCAAAAGTGTATGACGCGCCTGATTATCGTGGAAATACGCCAGCGGGTTATGTCGTTTCCAATTTAAACGATATGGAACGATGGTTGCAGATTCAGCTAGGGTTGGAGGCATCTTCGTTTCCTCCCGAGTTGGTGCGCGCTTCCCAACTTCCTGATCGTTCGGTAGCTCCTGCTGCAGACGGTTTCTCGTATGCGTCAGGCTGGATGATTTATCAGGATGGTGGAGGGCAAATTTCGCACGGCGGCAATAACCCTGCCTTTTCTTCGTACATGGTATTTCGTCCAGAAGAAAAGCTGGGCGCCGTCGTTTTGACCAATCTCAATTCGTTGAACGCATCGGTTATCGCTGAAGGGGCCGTCAATCTCGTACTAGGCAAAGAAGCTCCCGTAGTCGTGTCCGACACCAATCTTCAAGCGGATCGCCTGGCAAGCATTTCTCTTGTGATCCTTGGCATCCTTTTGTTGCTACTTGTTGGGGGGATCGTGCAGATTTTCGTGCAAGTTTACCGAGGCGAACGAAAACTCGCCGCGAATGCGGGGCGAATCTGTTTTGCATCCTTTGTTGCATTTGTTGTCATGGGCAGTGTTTTGACAGCCGCCTTATACTATTTGCCAGACGTTTTTTTTATGGGCTTACCGTGGCCATTCATCGAGGTCTGGCTTCCCATCACCATTTTTTATGCCATGTACGCATTGGTGACAGGACTCGCTCTGTTTAATGTCTATATCACACTCATCCGCTTGTTCCCGAAATCGCAAGAAACATCCATGACGTCTATTGTCATACAGGGGCTTATCAGCGGATTTGGAAATGCGTTGATTATTTTTATGATCAATCTGGCGCTTACTTCTACGAACAAGTTTCACGCCTCCATTTTCCTGTATTTTCTCCTGGGTATCTTGTTGTATATCATCGGGGAGAAAATGATGCGCAGCCGGCTGATTGTCATCACAAATGAAATCGTATACGAAAAAAGAATGGAACTGATCCGTAGAATTTTTCGTACCCCTTATCAAAAGTACGAGACACTTGATAACGGTGAAATATATGCGGGGTTAAATAACGATACGGAAACGATTAGTACGTTCGCCAATAGTGTCGTCGTGGCACTGACGAGTGCGGTTACACTCGTGTTTTGCTTCATTTATCTGGGCTCGCTGGATCTATACGGATTTTTGTTTTGTTTGGCGGTCATTTTTGTGGCAGTAGGCTTGTATACGCTGGCAGGTCGCTTTGCAAACAAAGTATGGGAGGAAACGAGAGACATCCAAAATGTGTTTTTCTCCTATATAACCGATATGATTGGAGGCTTCAAGGAGCTGTATTTGACGCAGGCGCAACGAAAAGAGTTCGAAGAAGATATGGAAAAAAGCTGCTCTGACTATCGACATAAGAAATCAGCGGGCCAATTTAAATTTGTGAACGTGTATTTGATTGGGGAATTGCTTTTCGTCGTGGTAATCGGCACGGTTGCCTTTTTATTCCCGGTCCTATTCCCTTCGCTTCAAAAAGAGATGCTGATTAGTTATGTGTTTGTCTTTTTGTATATGACAGGGCCTGTTCACGGTATTTTGAATGCAGTACCGGAGCTGATTCGGATCAAGATCAGCTGGCAGCGACTGAATGCGTTGCTTGATTCCTTATCAGTGGAAACGAGAAGAGAAGAGGAAAGCTTAGCTGAGCGGAACGCGCAAGATTTTGAGTCGTTTTCAACGGAACAGGTGTGTTTCCGATACAAAAACAAGGAGGGAGAAGAGTTTTCCGTAGGGCCGCTGGACTTCTCCTGCCAAAAAGGGGAAATCGTCTTCATTGTAGGTGGGAACGGCAGCGGGAAGTCAACGTTTGCCAAGCTAATCACCGGATTGTATGAGCAGGATGAGGGCGAGTTTTTCATGAATGGCCAAAAAGTGAATGCTGATCAACGCTGCGAATTCTTTTCTGCGATTTTCAGTGATTTCTACCTATTTGAGAAGATGTACGGAATCGATTACCAAGCGAAGCAAGAAGAAGTGAACAAATATTTAGAGGTGCTTCGCATCGCAGACAAAGTAGAAGTGGATGAAACGGGAACGTTTAGCACGACGAAGCTGTCAACGGGTCAGCGTAAACGTCTTGCCTTAATGCTCAGTCTGGTAAGAAACCGACCTATTTTCCTCTTTGACGAGTGGGCAGCAGACCAAGATCCTGAGTATCGTCAATTCTTTTATGAATCCTTGCTGCCAGAAATGAAAAGACAGGGGAAATGTGTCATCGCGATCACACACGACGATCGCTATTTCCATCTTGCTGATCAGGTAGTGAAAATGGAGAGTGGACGAATTATTTCGCAGCAAACGTTTGCGCATGCCTGATGGAAAAAAACAAGCAGAGAAGACCGAACGGGGACGATGCCCGGCGGTCTTTTCTTGTAGGAGTGGCACAGCTCCCTTCGATTGGAGGCACTAGACAAATAATTCAGACAGCTATATAATTGGAAGTGGTTGGAATAGAATGCGGTATCATCATGCGGGTGTAGTTCAATGGTAGAACTCCGGCTTCCCAAGCCTGCGGCGTGGGTTCGATTCCCATCACCCGCTCCATACGAAATGGTAGAAAAGCCTTTGATTACAAGGGCTTTTCTTGTTTTTGCAGCAATGTTTGCAGAAAAACACGAAAACGGTAAGTAGAGGTGGTCAAATGGAGTCCATATTGACAGAGGAATTGATATTGGAAGACTTAATTAGAGCTTCCCATCATTTTTTTGGATTGGAAGTAATTGAATCCAGTCCAATAAAACGTGGTTGGTTAAACCTGAAATGGAGAGTCACGACTGAATCAGGGCAATTCTTACTTAAACAATTCAATAAAGAACGATTTAAGCTGTATAATCCTGAGGATCTAAAGTTTGCATTCTCTCAACAGGTTCGATTAAATAATCAAGGCCTTGAATGTCCTAATCTTTTGTCACACGATGAAAGTATCCTGCTTGAATCAGATAAAGGAGAACTCTTTATTGTCATGGAATATTGCCAGGGCAAACTAGTCTCGCCAGGTAAAGCTAATGCACATCAAGTATACAATCTAGGTCGAGCAACTGGAAAAATGCATCGATTGTTAAACGACGGGACACTTGGTTCTAAAGATACTCCCCAATTTGTTCCTCCAAGCCGTGAAGAGCGTTTAGCACATTGGAAATCAGTTTTGAAAAAGGCGAGGGAAGCTGGGAAGATCGAATTGCTTGATGATATAGAGACACAACTTAAAGCAACTGAAGAAATGAATATTGAAAATCTGGAAATACTTTCTACTGGGTGGGCACATCGTGACCTCTGGGTCGATAATATTTTATTTGATCATAATCGATTAACTGCAATACTAGATTTTGATCGACTGAAATATGATTATCCTCAACTTGATGTTGCACGGGCAGTTATGTCATGTGCCTTAGATGATTATTTTGACGTTTCCCTGGCTTCAGCGTTTATTGAGGGATACAGTGAGGAACGCACCGTTATGGATGGTTACTTAACAAATTCATTGCAGTTGTTGTGGTATATGGAAAGCCCATGGTGGATTAATTCTAACATGGACCAACATAGTGTACCTCCGGCTCGTTTTGCAAAGGAAATGATTTGGCTCGCTAACAATCATAAAAATATGTCCACACTTTTAGGGAATATCTAGCTAAAAAAAGTGATCATGAAAAACGAACCGACTTTTTGCCATTTCTAGCAAATGACTGGGGTAAATGCTTCAATAAACACAACAGTTAGCTTTAATAATCTGTTGTGTTTATTTATTATCAAATTCCCTACAAGTTTTTCATAACTAATGGTTTTCTTTGGATGTGAAATAAGTCGGTAACTTGTTATTACATCAATTTCATGTATAATGCAATTAATGTATTGTACATATTATGCACAAGACACTAGTTGAGGGGAGTAATTAATTTCTTATGAATAGGGAAGATGCCTTGAAACTAAGAACAGATATTAAAAAATTTATTAGAATGACTGGAATTCTCGAACCAGAAAGAATTCCAAAAGATCTGTTTGAAAAACCTTTATCGGTTTCCCAAATGATGGCGTTAGAAGAACTAGAGCTCAAGAAATTAACTATTTGGGAATTAGCTAACAAGCTTAAATTAGAACAATCATCGGTAAGTAGATTAGTAGACAAGTTGGTAAAAAATGAGCTTATTTGCCGTGAAGTAAATGAAAAAAACAGAAGGGAAGTTTATCTACATCTCACAGAAAAAGGTAAAATAACGGTTGCTTCTTTACGGGAACAATCGATTCATTTTTATCAAGCAATTCTCAATGATTTATCAGAAGCTGAACGGAAAACAGTTGTCAATGGCTTTGAACTCTTAATCAACTCGATAGCTAAATCCGCTTCCTTAAATAGGAATGGAAAATCGTAATAGAAGGAGGCCGTGAATGAGTTTAGACTTTGAAGGACCAATTATAGAATTAAAAGAAAAAATCGATGAATTACAGAAGTATATGGAAAAAAATGATCTCGATTTATCTTCAGAAATTCATGCATTAAAAGAACGATTAAAAGTAATGCAATCTGAAATTTATACGAATATTTCACCATTTCAACGAGTTCAAATTGCTCGGCTTCGTAACCGGCCTACAACATTGGACTATATTCCGTTATTGTTTACAGATTTTATCGAACTTCATGGCGATCGACTATATGGAGATGATAAAGCAATAATCGGTGGAATTGCGAAATATAAAGGCATGCCTGTTACGATTATTGGTCACCAAAGAGGTAGGAACACAAAGGAAAGCATAGAAAGAAATTTTGGAATGGCACACCCAGAAGGTTATAGAAAAGCTTTACGCCTTATGAAACAAGCTGAAAAGTTTAATCGCCCTATTATTACATTCATTGATACTTCAGGTGCTTATCCGGGGAGAGAATCTGAAGAACGTGGAATTTCTGAGGCAATAGCTCGTAATTTATTTGAAATGGTAACACTTAGAGTACCGATTATTTGTATTGTAATAGGAGAAGCATCAAGTGGTGGAGCCCTTGGTATTAGTATCGGTAATCATATTCATATGCTAGATAACTCGTGGTACTCGGTTATTTCTCCGGAAGGAGCGGCATCGATATTATGGAAAGATGCTAAGTATGCTCCAAAAGCGGCTGAATATATGAAAATTACAGCAAAAGAATTGAAGAACTTAGAAATTATTGATCAAATCATTCCTGAAGTGAAAGGTGGAGCACAAAATGATATAAAATGGCAGGCGGAAATGGTTGAATCTGCAATCGAATCATCTCTAAAAGAATTGGTACGAATGTCTCCAGAAGAGCTTACACAACAGCGATATGAAAAGTATAGAGAGATGGGGAAAATTGGAATCCTAAACGGAACTGATGAGGAAAAATAGAGAAGAATTAAGGAAAGGTAAATTAGCTTTCTGTGAGGTGAAATACTTTATATTCTCTGAACAGAAGAAACAAGGGTGCAGGGAAGTTACACCAAACAAAGTCCTTCCATGGAAATTTTGGAAGGACTTTTTATTTGTACATTCTCCTTATCCATCCCGAGCTCCATTCCCGCAGGATTCTCAGTCTTGAGAGTAGAATAAACCAATGAGCTCACATGATAATCCGCTTAAACAAGCCGTCCTTTCTTTATGATACCAGTTGGAAAAAAATCGGAGGATTGACATGAGAACCATACCACTCGGCACGAGAAAGTTAGAGGTACCTGTCATCGCAATCGGTTGCATGAGAATAGGCTCACTAGACAAGCTGCAAGCGGAGCGCTTCGTACAAACGGCGCTTGAAGAAGGGGCGAACTTCTTCGACCATGCAGATATTTATGGAAAAGGCAGTTGTGAGGAAGTATTTGCAGAAGCGATTCAGATGAGCCCTAGCGTTCGCGAACGTATCTTGTTGCAATCGAAATGTGGTATTCGGCCCGGCATGTTCGACTTTTCTAAAGAGCATATTTTGAATGCAGTAGATGGCATTCTAAAGCGCCTAGAAACTGAATATTTGGATGTTTTGCTGTTGCACCGTCCAGACACGCTTGTCGAACCGGAAGAAGTAGCGGAAGCATTCGATCTTCTGGAAAGCACGGGAAAAGTCCGCTACTTTGGTGTCTCCAATCAAAATCCGATGCAAATCCAGCTGTTACACAAGTATGTGAAGCAACCAATCGTGGCGAACCAGTTGCAGCTCAGCATTATGAACGCGACAATAATCTCGCAGGGCTTTAACGTCAATATGGAGAACAGCTCGGCTGTGAACCGCGATGGCAGTGTACTCGACTTCTGTAGGCTGCATGATATTACCATTCAGCCTTGGTCGCCATTCCAGCATGGATTTTTCGAGGGGTCATTTCTTGGAAACGAGAAATTTCCTGAGCTGAACAAGAAAATCGATGGAATTGCAGCTAGATATGAGGTATCCAACACGACAATCGCCATCGCTTGGCTACTACGGCACCCGGCGAACATGCAGCCTGTCATTGGCACGACGAATATCGACCGAATGAAAGCATGCGTGAAAGCCGCCGATATTCGTTTGACGCGAGAAGAGTGGTATGACATCTATCGATCTGCAGGAAATGTGTTGCCATAACGGCTTCCATTTACGAAAATACCTGATCGATCTTGGCTCTGTCATAGTCTAAAATCCAATGCGAATAGCTTTCATAAATCCCTCTGATTGTTTCAGGAGAAGTGGCTAATAAATCACAGCCTCGATCGTCATAGATGTGAAAGATGGTTTGTTTGCTCGTATTGATAATGTAGACCCGGTGAAAAATATGTGGTTGTAATCCCATATCCTGACGGCAGATTGCTTTTATCATCGGAACAAATGAAAAGTCCGATGTCTTACACTTCAAGGCGAATCGATGTGTTCGATAGGCTTCATTCTCATCGTCTTCTGGAAAAACAAAAGGGATAGTGTGTTGTTGCAGCTTATACAAAAGGGATTTGTTCTTCACATATTTGGAAAAGACGTTCAATTTACGCTTGAAAGCTCCACCGTCTCCAAAATCGTTTACATCCACTACGATATAAATGTCATCGTTAGGTGCATGTAAAGTCTTACATAAAGTAATCGCTCGCGTATAAACCCCCTGTAAATAGGGGCAATTTTCATAAACGTTATGGTAATGGTAGTCCACGCCCAGTTCAAAACGGATTCCGATATCCCAGTTATAAAACAAAGGGGGTCTAAGCATTAACGTTGGAAATGTATGGTGTAAATACTGGTGAAGCGTCATCAAAGCACTTCTCTATTAAAATGGATGAAAGCTATTCCTGTAAAAAATCCTTTTGTTTCCACTCTTTGTATAGAGTAAGGTCGCTGCTCACTTGTCGAAACACCAATCCAATGATTGTCGCGTCATCTAGTAAACCAACAACGGGAATAAAATCTGTGATGGCGTCTACGGGTGAAACAAAGTACAAAATCCCGCCAATAATCATCAAGATGGATTTAACAGGGATTGTTCGGTATTTCCCACTCGTCCAATCACCGAAAATACTAAAGAGTAGCTGTAAATTCTCCCAAACATCACCGAGCGCTTTTTTATCAGCTTTTTTCATTGCTTTTTTTAGGAGATGAGAAGCTTTTTCTTTATCGTTCAGATATTCCGAGGCTTTTGATTCATAATTTTTAAGAAACCTCTTTTCATGTTTAGCCATAAGGCCCCCTATGTTTCGTTGAAGCCAAAAAGGGCGAGAAAACGGTCATTTTTGGCTTCAGTGTTATTGACACCACTTATAGTCCATGAGGTGCTGCATGATAGATCTTCCCCAGCGTATTTTTCTGGTGTTTACACCAAGATGACTTTCCCCGTACGATGTCGGCTCTCCGCAAATTGCACGGCCTCTTTTACATCCTGCAAAGCAAATTTTTCTCCAGGCGCAGCTATAAGGAGCTTCCCATTCTGAACGAGCTCGATGACTTTCTCAAACGTCTCGTGCCAGGTAGAAACGGAAACCCGTTGATTCCAGTGGCGCAATAAAAACAATTGTGGGAGAACGCCAAGCTCTTTCGAGATGATCGACCAATCTACTTGAACTCCCGATAAAAGGCCTAACGATAAGAATATCCCGCCAGCACGTGTAGACTTCGCCAGCTCTAAACCGTCTGGCCCGCCAATGGAATCAATAGACGCATGTGCACCTTGTCCGTTTGTGACACTCATGATGGCATCATAGATAGAAACATGTGAACCGTCGATGACATGCCACGCCCCGAGTTGCATCAACTCCTCGGTATATCTTGCGTTTCGGACGATGGCGATTACCCGAAAACCAAAAAGAGCGGATAGTTGAATAAACAAGCGGCCAATGGCTGAGTTGGCTGCATTGACTAACAAAACCTGCTGAGAAGACAGTTGAAGGGTCTCCTTGCAGATGACCCACGCAGTAATGGGGTTGATGTACAACCGACTGGCGATATCATCCGGGATCGAATCAGGAACCTCAATGGCTAGCTCGGCTGTCGTTTTGACGTAATCTTGCCAGGTACCCTCACCGCGCAAAGGCAGAACACGTTTCCCGATTAGAGAGCGGGGAGCAGAAGGACCTGTATCAATAACGGTACCAACCCCCTCATACCCAGGAATAGCGGGGAGGTTGATGCGATGCTTGTAAGCACCACGAATCGGGATGATGTCCGAGGGGTTAATAGGACGTGCGCTCATTTTCACCAAAATCTCATCTTGCTTTAGCGGTTCAATCAGCCGTTGTTCAACCTTCAATACTTCATGGGGCTCGCCAAATTGATCGTAACGTATAACTTGTGCATACATGGTTGTGTACTCCTAACTTTGTCAGCGATCAGTGACGAAGGAAAGTTCTTCCGTCATTACGTATAGATCGGATTGTCTTTATCATAGTGATAAAAAATAAACGACGTCAATCAAAACGAGAATTTGGCATGCTGCTAAATTGTTCGGCGGGGAAACAATTTGACATAAAGTGAGATTGAAAAGAGAAAAAGAGCGCATCTGCGCTCTTTCGGATCATTCTTTTGCTCGTGGTGCACTTTCAAAGCCTACTTTTTTATGCGTGCCATCACAGAACGGTTTTTTCTCGGATTGACCGCATCGACAGAGCGAAAAAGATGAACCGACTTCATACTTGTCACCTGCTCCATCCAGTAGCTCAACTGCACCGGTAACACGAATTGATCCATTGTCGTTAATCTTGATGGTTACTTTT
This sequence comes from Brevibacillus sp. HB1.3, assembly GCF_013186635.1. Classification (NCBI taxonomy): domain Bacteria; kingdom Bacillati; phylum Bacillota; class Bacilli; order Caryophanales; family Paenibacillaceae; genus Brevibacillus; species Brevibacillus sp. HB1.3. The sequence continues at coordinate 199,852 of NZ_JABMIT010000010.1, forward strand.
TCTTGATCCACATGTCATCCCTCCTTTTTACTATCTTTACCTACTATGATTTCGGGCAGAAGGGTATGTGGTAAATAATTCTTCTCTACATGGGAAGGTCCAGCCGCAGTGATAGTGAACTTGCTGGTGAAACATGGAAAATTCGTGTTAAAATCCTGGTTACGGGTGGGAACTAAGCGGCCTTGTTAGCGAGCAGAAGGATTAAATCGGCGTAGACCGATCAGCAAGAAAACAAAGAGTAAGACAAGCGGAATCACAACAGTAGATGTGTCACCATGTAAAAGAAGAGTGACTGTAGCACCAAGCATAATGACTGCGAGTGTATAGGCGGCGTAACGTGCATACTTTTTCATCAATAAACCCAGTCCGCCGAGCACTTCTCCCAAACCGATCACAACTTGGAACCAAGGGGGAAACCCGAATCCTTGGAAGGCGAATGTGGCCTCTGGATGACCAATTAGCTTGTAAATACCAGAGGAAACGAACATCAAGCACAATCCTACAATCATTACCCATTTTGCAAACGTACGCAGACTTTTCACACTGAAATCCTCCAATCGTTTCGTTGTTGGATTCAGTATAAGCCGTCAATTATGACATCTTTTGTCATATAGCAATGACTGAACGTTTGGGATCGTAGTTGAAGGTAATTCCTCCATTTCGGAAGCTAATTTGAGTATAATAGGATGGGGATATAGCCGAAAAGTAGATAATTTCCGGGAACCAGGTGTACACAAAGGTACCAAACCAATCGGGAAAAAAGCATGGAGGAATGCGATATCCAAACGAAACAATATAACGTACCCGTTGAAGCGACATTGGAAGTAATTGGTGGGAAGTGGAAGGTTGTTATTCTTTGTTTGTTAAAAGAAGGTACGAAAAGATTCGGTGAGCTGCATCGATATATGCCAAGCGCATCGAAAAAGATGCTGACCCAACAGCTACGTGAGCTCGAAGAAGATGGATTGGTCAACCGATCCGTTTATCATCAGGTTCCTTTAAAAGTGGAATATTCACTTACGGAGCAAGGAGAGAGCTTGCGGACGATCTTGAATCTGATGTGCGAGTGGGGCGAAGCGCGTATTCATAAATAAAATGATACATAGGAAAAACCCGCCATTTCATCCACAATGGAATATCGATGGCGAGTCCTTGGATAACAGATACACGCTACTCATCACTTGTATTTTTCAGCGTACTCGGCGTAGTTTACTACTTCGATGACACTCGACCAACGAAGAACGGTTCCTACAAACCGTTTAATGTCTAAACCTTGCATGTCGTAAGATTCGGCCGTATTTGTTGTTCCAGTTGCGTCCTTAATGAACGTCACCTTATATCCGCGATCATAGGCAGCGATCGCCGTAAACATACAACAAAATTCCGTCTCAAAACCGATTATAAAAAGATGTTCGACCCCTACGTTTTCTAAAGTTTGTGTGAGCTCTGTTTGGAAGAAGGAACTAGGGGTTTGCTTCTCGATCAAGTAGTCGGAATAGTCTTTAAATGGAGGGTGTATTTCAGAACCGATAGAGCTTCTATTCAGTGGACTTTCTTCTGCAGCATCGATATGTCTGATAAAAATGACAGGACGATTGGACTCTTTAAAATCCTTAATTACTTGTTCCATCAAAAAAAGTTCCTCTTTGTAATCCCCACCATTCACAATTCCGCTTTGCACATCAATGACTAAGAGTGCGTTCATTGCTTCACCTTCCTTCTATCATGTAAATAGATCATTCGGTAGGAAAGCGTGTACTTCCTGCATTATCGTTACGGGATGTGGTTCATCCAATTCAAGTACATCATCCGTGTTTTCCAATTTAGCCACACAAGGCTCTTCTTCCACGAGTGAAGGGAAAGAAGTAGTCGCAGAATCAGAAAACAATGTCGCTACGTACCTTTCGATGGCTGTACTGACCTTACATAAAGTGAATGGCTTTGAAGCGGAAGCAGAATTTCCACCGGAATCTAAAGCGTATTTGGAAAAACATGCCCATCTGTTCCCGGCAACTGGAGAGAAAGTGAAGGAAGCCCAGCAATTAGTCGATCAAAATGTGCAACCGAAACATATGAATAAAAATATTTCCAAGTATCATGCTACATGATTCAAGATAAAGGAACGGTGTTGAGCATCGAAGAGGGAGTAATACCGGAAATCGGAACCATTTCGGTCCTACATGTCGACAATGACGAAGAGGATAGCTACCAAGTTGTTTACTTAGGTGCTTTAGATATCTATGAAGATGATACGGTTGAATTTGTGGGGGTTCCAACCTTACTTTCAGGTTTCGATAATGTAAGTGGCGGATATACGAATTCGATCATCATTGCAGGGAGCTACGTAAGAAAAAGTGCAAATTAAGCTAGGAGAGTATGGATTTTTATAGGAACAAGCTGTTGACCAGCTCGCCTTCACGGCCTCGACTAGTACAGTTCGAGGCTTTTTGTATGCAGTTTCGCCTTCTGTTTTTGATATGATAGAAAGGTCTAGTTTGTACGAATAATTGATCAATAAAGTTTTCTGGAGGTTGCCATGCGCTATCAAGTCATATTATTCGATGTAGATGATACACTTCTTGATTTCAAAAAGACAGAAGCAAATGCTTTGCAAAAGACGTTTTCCCAGTTTGGACTTGCTACGGGATCGTCTGATTATGGAGCGGCTTACAAAGAGATCAGTAAAGGATTGTGGGAGGATTTAGAAAAGGGGCGGATCACTCTAGCAGAGCTGGGCATAGAAAGATTTCGTAGACTTTTCAAAGCTGTTCAGCTAGACGTCGATGCTGAGGCGTTCGGCAGCGCCTATCTCGAATCCTTGGGCAAAGAAGTGCATTTGGTACCGGGAGCGGTTGAATTGTGCAACAGTTTGGAGGATTGCCGTTTGGCGATCATTACGAATGGGTTCGCCTCTGTGCAAACAGCAAGAATCGCCGCTTCACCGCTTTCCAACTCTTTTGAGCATCTGATTATTTCCGAAGAGGTCGGCTACAAAAAGCCCGATCGAGAAATTTTTGACTACGCGTTTTCCAAATTGCAATGGACGGACAAGGCGAACGTATTGATGGTGGGAGATTCCCTGACCTCTGATATACAAGGGGGAGCCCAATACGGGATTGATACGTGCTGGTTCAATCCTTTTGGCATGGAAAATCAGACGAGCATTCAGCCGACGTACGAAATCAGAGAATGGAGCGAGCTTCAAGAAATTGTGCGGAAGGGTATCGTGAATTTGTAGGATCTTTCCTGTATGATGAGAAGGTATTGATCTACAGGTAAATCTAGAATCTAGTGATTGGAGCCCTATAGATATGTATCAGAATTTAGAAGAGTGCATCCTTGACTTGGAAAGGCACGGACATTTGGTCCGTATCCGGGAAGAAGTAGATCCCTACTTAGAAATGGCCGCGATTCACTTGAAGGTCTACGAAGCGGGCGGACCAGCATTGCTGTTTGAAAATGTAAAAGGCTCAAAATTTCGCGCGGTATCCAATTTATTTGGCACAATCGAGCGCAGCAAGTTTATTTTCAGAAGCACCTGGCAAGCCGCTGAAAATATCATCGCTATGCGCAATGATCCGATGAAAGCGCTAAAGCAGCCATTTAAAAATATCGAGAACGGCTTTGCTGCTCTGAAAGCATTGCCTGCAAAAAAGTCCACTAGCATGCCAGTAACGGCACAGGAAATCAGTATAACCGACCTTCCACTGATCCAAAGCTGGCCGATGGATGGTGGAGCTTTTGTCACGCTGCCCCAAATCTATTCGGAAGATCCGGACAAGCCTGGAATCATGAATTCCAATTTGGGTATGTACCGTGTGCAGTTGACAGGTAATGAGTATGAAGTAAACAAAGAAATTGGCTTGCACTATCAAATCCATCGTGGGATCGGTGTCCACCAAGCCAAAGCGACCAAAATGGGTATGCCGCTGAAAGTAAGCTGTTTCGTTGGCGGGCCGCCTGCCCATACTTTATCGGCTGTTATGCCGTTGCCAGAAGGCTTGAGCGAAATTACTTTTGCAGGTTTGCTATCTGGGCGCCGTTTTCACTACAGCTATATCGATGGTTACTGCATAAGCAATGATGCGGATTTTGTCATCACAGGAGATATTTATCCTGGAGATACGAAACCAGAAGGACCATTTGGTGACCATCTGGGTTATTACAGTTTGATTCATCCATTCCCTGTGATGAAAGTAAAGAAAGTGTACGCCAAGCCGAATGCCATCTGGCCATTCACGGTTGTAGGCCGTCCTCCACAAGAAGATACATCGTTTGGTCAGTTGATCCACGAGTTAACGGGCGACGCAATCAAACAAGAAATCCCGGGTGTAAAAGAAGTCCACGCAGTCGATGCGGCTGGTGTACATCCGCTGTTGTTTGCCATCGGAAGCGAGCGCTATACGCCATATCAACAAGTCAAGCAGCCGACGGAGATGCTCACGATTGCCAATCGCATTTTAGGGACTGGCCAATTGAGCTTAGCCAAGTATTTATTCATTACCGCCGAAGAAAACCGACCGTTGACGACGCATGATGAAGTTGATTTTATGACCTATATTTTGGAGAGAATCGATCTGCATCGCGATGTTCATTTTTATACGAACACGACCATTGATACGCTGGATTATTCGGGAACGGGCTTAAACAGCGGCAGTAAGGTTGTCCTCGCAGCTTACGGCGATCAAAAACGAGAGCTGTGCAAAGAGGTGCCGGATGAACTGAAGGATTTGCGAGAGTTTGAGAATGCTCGCCTGATTATGCCAGGTGTGGTGTCGATTCAAGGCCCTGCTTTTACCGATTACGCAAACGCCCAGCAGCAATTGCAGAATCTGTGTGACGCGATTCAAGCAAGAGGGCCGATCCCGTCTTGCCCGATGATTATCCTTTGTGATGACAGTACCTTCATGAGCGCGTCGCTACAAAACTTTATGTGGGCAACCTTCACACGAAGCAATCCATCCCACGACATTTATGGCGTGAACAGCTACTACGAGAACAAGCATTGGGGCTGCGATAATCTGATTATTGATGCCCGAACCAAGCCCCATCAAGCACCGCCATTGGTACCAGATCCAACTGTCGAGAAAAATATCGAACGATTGTTTGTCAAAGGTGCGAGCTTGGGAGGAATCCTGTAAGCACCTCCTACAAGTACAGGTCCGTAACCTTACGTTGCGGACCTTTTTTATGAGAGCTTCCATCAGCCCACAAACCTATCAAGCGACCAGAATGGAAGGTTGCTGTCGAATCGAACTGATAATTACAAAAATTGCACGATTGATGGGGAAAGGAATCGTTCTTTACCACCGAGAAAGCGTTTTCTATAATAAATCTCAAGCAAGGACACAGCTTTTTATGGAAAGGAGAAAGGAATGGTCTTTTTAACCACACGTTCCCATGCATTACTGAAGGTGATACTCGACAGCTACTATCCGCTGAAAATTAAGGACGTCGCGCGCGATTTCCAGGTAAGCGAACGCACCGTCAAGTACGATCTGGATAACGTCAGGCAATGGTTAAAGGAACGAAATGTCATCCTCCATTCTCAACCGAATAAAGGGCTGTGGATCACGGAAGAACAAGAGCATCGAAATGCTTTGAAGGAAAATTTGCAAAGGGATGACAGCAAGACGCTTATTCTGCCGCAAAAGGATCGGGTCAAGCATTTTTTGTTCATTCTTTTGCTGTCGGAAGGGTATCAGCGAATGAACGATTTGGCCGACCATATGGGGGTTAGTCGCAATACCGTCGTTGCCGATGTGAAGGACGCGGAAAAGCTGCTCGATGGCTGGCGTCTCGAGCTCGTCACGAAGCAAAGGTACGGTGTGCGCGTAGACGGGAGTGAGCGACACAAGCGGTATGCCCTCGAAAACTTGATTCACGATCTGTTGGATGGAATCGACATGTATCGGATGGTACAGGGGATGTTTTTAGAAAATGGACAAGAAGCGAGAACGGGTCCGTTGTTGGAGAAGTGGCTGATCAGCCGTGCAGAATTAGGGGGGATTATTCACAGCATCAAAGCATGGATGAATGCTGCTGCGGAGACGCTGGCAGACCGAGCACTGATTAGTTTACTGATTCGCTTATGCATTGTCGTCCATCGTGTACAACGAGGTCAATTGGTCACGGCGGATGATGCCGAGCTGGGGGAAGCGAGGCATTGGAGCGGATACGAGCTGTTTTCACACGAGGTTCGAGCATTATGTCAGCGATTGCACGTCGATATTCCCGAACACGAGATTGCGTATGCGTGCCTTCCGCTGTTAGGGACCGAACATGTGCCAAGAGAGGCGCGAGCAGGGAGGATTGTTTTGGACGTTTTCCAGGCAACCAAAGAACTGACGGAAGCGGTTAGTAACCGGATGCTGGCACCGTTGCACGAGGATCAGGAGCTGATGAGACTGCTTTTTGCTCACCTGGATGACAGTTTGAACCGTTATCGCCAGGGAGTTCTTTTTGCGAATCCACTGACAGAGGAGATTCGCCGTTCATACGCACGCATGTTTGATGCAGTCAAACGCTCTTGCGAAGAAGTGTTTTGGCAGCGCGGGGTCTATTGGCTCGATGCAGACATTGCTTACTTTGTCCTGCATTTCCAAGCGGGATATGATCGCTGGCTGGAGCAGAAAAAGGCAGATGCGCTCGTTGTTTGCGGAACAGGCAGAGGGACTTCTCGGTTTTTGAAAACGTACCTCGAAAGCGAATTGCGTTCACTTCGGGTCGTAGGCCTGTGCTCCAGCACAGAGGTAGAAAAGTATTTGGCGAGTCGTCGCGTGGATGTCATCATCAGTGTTCTGCCGATCAAAGCCGAGGTGCCTGTTGTGATCGTCAGTCCTCTTCCAACGCGCCAAGATATCAACCAGATTCAGAATTGTCTGGAAACCTTGCAAGTGGAGGGAGGAGTTCGACAGCAGACTATGAATGGTCGCAAGGAAGCTTGGTTTCCCACGCTGGCTACTGATCTCAATCCATCAGATTTGCCAGTGGTGGAGAGGCTGTCTCAGGATGTCATCTGCAAAGGGTATGAAATCAGTCAAAAAATCGTGACTGCTTTTCGTGAGTACGTAACGGAACAGACGGCAAGTGGACTGACGCTGCACCTGCTGCTGATGGTGAATCGATTAGCTTTTGGTTCACCCTATCAGGAGGAGTGGGAATCGTTGGCTGAGGCAGAATCAAAAGAATGGAAGGCATGGCGTGAAAAGCTGAACCAATTGTTGGCTGAGTCAAACCTCCAAGTTCCGTCTAGTGAAGTGACGGCCATCATGCGCTATTTTTCAGGAAAGGGGACGGTAGAGAGTGACAGTGGATCTACTCATACGTAACGGACGGGTCATTGATCCTTCCCAGAACTTGAACGGGGACTATGATATTGCTATTCGGGAAGGGCGAATCGTTGGGTTGTATGAGAAAGGGAAGACAACCGACGATCAAGGGATGTATCTGGAAAGCAAGGAGACGATCGAGGCAGAGGGATATGTGGTGACGCCCGGTTTGATCGATCTGCACGCTCACGTTTTTCCGACAAAGACGAGTTTGGGCATAGCCGCGGATCGGGTCGGGGTCGAGCAAGGAGTGACAACCGTAGTAGATGCTGGCAGTGTCGGGCTATGGTCGTTCGATGCTTTTCTTGAAGAAGCAGTGCACCCTTCTGTTACTCGTGTTCTGGCATTTCTGAACATTTCAGGGGATGGCTTGTGCACAGGTGGTGGGGAGCTCGCAGACATGTCGCGGTTAACCCCGAGAGAAACGGTAGCCCTTATCAGAAAACAGCCGATAATACGAGGAATAAAAGCCCGCATGAGCGGTTCTGTTGTCAAGCAAAACGGGCTTCAACCCTTGCTCGTAGCCAAGGAAGCGGCGAGGGAAGCGGGCGTACCCATAATGGTGCATATCGGAAACGCTCCGCCAAAACTCACGGAAATATTGCCTCTGCTAGACCGAGGAGACGTGGTGACACATGCGTTTCATGGGAAAAAAGGAGGGATGTTCGACGAACGAGGCGAGTTGATTCCAGAGGCACAAGACGCATTGGAGCGGGGAGTCTTACTCGACATCGGGCACGGCGAAGCGAGCTTTAGCTTCCAAACATTGCGTCATGCGCAGGCCCAGGGTATTACACCACATGTCATTAGCACGGATGTTCACCAGCGTAACATCGATGGTCCTGTGCACAGCCTGACGCACACACTCACGAAGTTTCTCGCTATGGGCTATGCGTTCGATGAAGTGATCGCGGCGAGTACGTATGCGCCCGCACGAATTCTCGGGTTGGAAAACGAGATCGGGACGTTGAAAGTAGGGGCATGCGCGGACGTATCCATTTTGCAGCTCAAAAAAGAGCGGACAATTTTGACGGACAGTGAACAAGAAACGATGGAGACAATGCAAAGAGTAGTGGCTTATCAAGCGATTACTTCTGGAAGGGTACTGACATGCAAATGATTGATGACATTCTCAAGGAACTGGCTGAGACAAAACATGAATATATATCTGAAATTTCTGAATGCAGACGAATTCTCCGGAAAATTGAAGAGGAGTTTCGTCTCATGGAAATTCATATACCGCGAGATCGCTGGCTGGCCATTGGGGCTCATGTGCTGGCGTTTGTACGCCGGATGACAAACGGTGAAAAGCTGCCTGTGATTGAAGTGGAGTTATTCGCCGAAATTCATCCCGATATGGTTAGGCTCTCGCACAAAGTCCTCGCGGAAGAAAAGGGGCCGTGGCAGGTAGATGATACAGAGGCGTTTCTATTGGCGGTTCATTTTGAAGCGATCCGTGCTATGCAGATGGGGCCAACTTAAAACATTGCTGTAAATATAGGGAGGTTTTGCATATGTCTAAGGTAAAAATCGTGATTGGGGATCGTCTCGGAAAAGGACAGAACATCGCAAAAGGAATCGAAGCTGCTGGTGGAACCGCGATCGTCATTCCAGGTGTTGGTGCGGATATGAAGGTAGGGGATGTTATGGTCAGTGAGAGTGCAGACTTCGGGCTGTCTTTTTGCGGAAGTGGTGGGGCTGGGGCACTGACAGCCAAGACCAAGTATGGTTTTCCAGTCGAGTACGGCTTGCGCTCAATAGATGCTGGGGTTACTGCCTTGCGTAGTGGCAACAAAGTGATTGGTTTTGGCTTCATGGACACAGAAGAGCTGGGCAGACGCATGGTGGAAGAATACATCAAGCTGGGAGGGAAGTAATTCATGTACACGGAGACGACGCAGACCTTTCGATTATCCGGCAGTGGCGATACGAAAGAAGGAGCCTTTACCAAGATTTTTTCCCAAATCAAGCATGTAGTGGCCAGACAAACGAATGATTTGGTCGTGCGAATCGAACCTGTAGGGGTTTCCATTGTGTCTGCGACAGAAATTGTGAAGCATGAGCGATTTTTGGGTTTGCTTTTCCCCCGTAAACGGATGCGGTATGACATCACCGTAGATATTCAAGTGAGGTTGGGTCTGGTCCAGGTAGAAAACATAACGTTTCGGCAGCAGACCGAGACGACAGCGGGTATGGGGCAGTTGGTTCGTCAGCGATAGAAGCAGACAGGGGGTAGCTTTATGGTTACATTGATGATTGTGTTGAAGTCGATCGTCATCGGGGCATTGGTCGGCTTCGGGGTTGGTGCGGGGGCAGCGAGGATGTTCCATGCACCCAATGTCCAAGGCATGGGAGCATTCCGGACTTTTGGAGAGCTGAACGCATGTGCTGGCGATCCCATTTCCCACTTTTCATTTGGTCTTGGCTTTTTGTTTAACGCATGGGCGTCTGTTGTTGGTGCGGGTGCATTGACGCAAGATGTCGATCATCGCGTCATCCCGAACTGGGCGGCGGCATTGTTGCTCTGGCGCAACAAGAATGTCGCAGAAACGTTGCACAATCCGAAACAAATGGCGATTGCCGGAGCAGCAGTCGGTGTCGTTGTGGTCACTGTGTTGAATTCCACTGCAACGGCAATTCCCGAATCGATGCAGCTCGTAGCGACGAAGGTACTGGTCCCGGCTGCGAACTGGTTGATCAACCCGATTATGCCGATTGTGTTCTGGATGGCGGCGATGGATGCAGGCAAACGGACGGGGATTTGGGGAACGGTCTTGGGGGGATTGTCGCACTTGGTCATGGGGAATGCAGTGCCTGGAATCGTCTTGGGGATTTTGATCGGTAAAGGTTTGGATGACAGTGGTTGGAACAAAATTACCAAATCCATGTTTATTGCAGTCATTCTTTTGTTTGTATTCAGTGGCTTCTTCCGCGGTTTTGATGTCGCGCTCTTGAAGAGTATGTACGTGGAAATTCCACAGTGGTTGATAGAGCTACACGAAACATTCGGATCGGTGGTGAAAAAGTAATGGGTGAATTGCAGGCAAAAGGGTTTTGGTATTCAGAATGGGCATTTCCCCTTTTTGTGGCGTGCTTGGCTTCAGGAATCTTTGCGGGTACTCATCTTTACTATGTGTATCATGTCGGGGCCTTTAACGATATCGCCATCGTTGCGATGCTCGAGGCGGGGATCAAGGGGGGCGGATATGGTGCGGCTGCCGCGTTTGGTGCGAGCTTTTTGTTTGCACGTATTTTGGAGGGACCGTTGGTTGGGATTCTCGATATTGGAGGCTCGTTGCAAACCGGTATTGGGATTGGCGTTCCAGCGTTGATGCTGGGAGCGGGCTTTACAGCTCCGTTGACTTCTTTTCCTTTGGCGTTGGCGACAGGTGCGCTCTTGGGCTTTATCATTGGTACCGTGATTATTTTGATTCGGAAGTATACGATCAACGCGTCGAACTCCACCTTTGGTGCCGATGTCATGATGGGAGCCGGAAACGCAGCAGGTCGTTACTTAGGTCCATTGATCATTATTTCAGCGATTATGGCTTCGATTCCAGTTGGACTCGGTGCAACAGTTGGAGCAGCGATTTTCTACTATTACAACAAACCAATTGCGGGTGGTGCGATTATCGGGGCTATGATCCTCGGCGCCATTTTCCCGATCCCGACACAATGAGGGAAGAGCGAAGCCGTTTTTACAGGAGGGATGCGTAAACCATGGGAATCTATCAGCAGCTAGGGTTGAAGCAAGTCATTAACGCAAGCGGTAAGATGACGGCATTGGGTGCGAGTGCCGTCCATCCTTCTATCGCACAGGCCATGGGAGAAGCCGCCATGGATTATGTAGAAATCAGCGAGCTGATGATTGTGGCGGGTCGTCATGTCGCAGAGGCGACCGGGGCAGAAGATGGTTGTCCTACCTCTGGAGCAGCTGCGGGCATTGCCATTAGTGCAGCGGCTGTCATAGCTGGTTGCCATCTGAGTTTGATCGAGCGGCTTCCTTTTTCCGAAGGGATGAATAACAAGATCATCATCCAAAAAGGACACGCCGTGCATTTCGGTGCTTCCGTTCAACAGATGATTGCACTGGGCGGAGGGAAAGTCGTAGAGGTCGGGCATGCCAATCACGTAGAAGCAGACCATTTGCGAGAAGCCATTGATGATCAGACCGCAGCACTGCTCTATGTCAAATCTCACCATGCGATTCAAAAAGGGATGCAGTCGTTAGACACGATGATTCAACTCGGTCGGGAGTTTGGACTTCCTGTCATTGTAGACGCAGCGGCGGAGGAGGATCTGCGGCGTTACGTGGCGATGGGGGCCGATCTCGTCATCTACAGTGGTGGAAAAGCCATCGGAGGCCCCACGTCTGGGTTTATCGCAGGTCGTGCCGATCTGGTTGCCGCATGTCGCGCGCAATATAAAGGCGTTGGTCGCGCCATGAAGGTAGGAAAGGAAGCCATTGCGGGTTTACTTGCAGCGCTTGGACAGTACGATCCCGAAAAGCAAAATGTTACCGAGCAGCGCAGGCGAGTGGAGTGGCTGGCAGGAGAACTGAACAGCTTGGCTGGTGTGAAAGCAGGGATCGCACAGGATGAGGCTGGCAGGGAGATTTATCGTGTGCAAGTTCAGCTTGACGAACGAGTGACGGGAATGACGGCTCGCGAGCTTACACGCCAACTCGAGCAAGGAAATCCAGCTATTTTTACCCGTAACCATTATGTGAATACGGGTGTGATCGCCTTTGATCCACGACCGTTTCATGAAGGGCAAGAACACATCATTGCAGCACGAATGAAGGAACTGCTGCAAAAACAGGGAGAAGGAGAATAACAAAAGTGGGCACACAAAAAATTCGTTTAAACGTTTTGGCACGGGATGTAGAAAACGCAAAACAAGTATGTGCCGTGGCTGACGGCCGCGCTCTGATCGGGATCATGGTCAAAGGATTTGCGTCCGTAGAAGCAGCAATAACGGCTGTTGAACAATACCAGCAAGCAGGTGTACCCGTGTCTGTAGGGCTGGGCGCAGGTGATCCTACGCAATGGAAAAAGGTCGCTGAAGTCGCGGTGCAGACTCAACCGGATCACGTCAATCAAGTATTTCCGGCAGCAGGCTATACGCTCGGCGGTCTACAGGCAGTCGGCAACTCACATACGATCGTGAATGCATTAATTGCCCCCGGTGGGCAACCAGGAAAGGTTCAAGTCACCACGGGACCAATGAGTAACAAATTGCCAGAATTGCTCTCTTGCGATGCAGCCGCCGCGATGCTGGCGGAGATTGGCGTACACTCGGTCAAATTTTATCCAGTCGACGGGTTGGAAAGGCTGAATGAAATCAAGGCGATGGCAGAAGCAGCCGTACGTTACGGGATTCCCGTTTTTGAGCCGACTGGGGGGATCGATGCTGCTTCGATTCGACCGATTGTGGAGGTGTGCCTTGCAGCTGGTGCCAAGCAGGTGATCCCACACATTTATACATCGATCGTCGACAAGGAAACGGGATTGACTCGTTTGGATCAGGTAGAAGAACTGCTGACGGCTATAGAAGGCCTGTAGCTATTTTACGAGAAAGGGATAGGAGTGAATCAGATGAGAGAGAGACAGGTCATCGTCCAGTTGGCACAGGGATTACACGCGCGTCCGGCTACTTTGTTTGTGAAAGTAGCAGCATCTTTTTCCAGTGAAATCGGATTGAACAAGGAGGAGAAGAAGGTGAATGCCAAGAGTATCATCGGCGTCATGTCCCTCGCTGTGTCGAAAGGACAATCAGTCGTCTTGACTGCGGATGGTATCGATGCAGAACAGGCGTTGGATGCGTTGGAGCGCGTTTTGGTAAGTGTGGAGTAAAGGGGAACGACAATAGGTGATGCACCATAAAAACGGGTTCTTTCGTTAAACAACATCAGCGTCAGTGTAAGACTTTATTAGGTCTTACACTGACGCTTTTTCTTTTATTGGATCAGACTAAAACATTGTTATCATCAGAGATTTCGTTTCATTCGAACCCCAACCATCGTAGAAAATGGTTACTTCCAGGTTCCTACTGTACTAAAAAGTGCGTTCTTTTCTTTGATGAGGCTATATCACATAATGAGTCTCAAGATGATCATCACCTTTGAAGAAGACGATTGTATCGTTCAAAGGATGTCATCGATACGAAATATACTCACTTCTTTAGGAGGAATTCATATATGAAGAACATTTTGCAGAAGAAACAACTTGGTTTTGGTACGGCTCCGCTGGGTAATATGTTCCGCAACATCCCGGAAGAAGAAGCACTGGCTACCGTCGATGCTGCTTGGGAGAATGGCGTCCGTTACTTTGATTCTGCCCCATTCTATGGTGCCGGCTTGGCCGAGCTTCGCCTGGGTGAAGCCCTTGCGAAACGTCCGCGTGACGAGTATGTGTTGAGTACGAAAGTTGGGCGTATCATCCTGGATGAACTGGAAGATCCAACCTTGCGTGACTTGGGTGAAAAAGGCGGACTGTTCGAATATGGTCGCAAAAATAAGATCCACGTGGACTACAGTGAAGACGGTACGCTTCGCTCGATCGAGGACAGCCTGAAACGGTTGCAGACCGATCGCCTGGACATCGTCTACGTGCATGATATCGCACAGGACTTCTATGGCGACGAGTGGCTCTCTCACTTTGAAACTGCGCGAAAAGGTGCCTTTCGTGCCCTGACTCGGTTGCGTGAGGAAGGTGTCATTACGTCGTGGGGCCTCGGGGTAAACCGTGTAGAACCAATCGAGATCGCGATGGCATTGGATGAAGCACAGCCGGATGCCTTCTTGATGGCTGGTCGCTACTCCCTGCTTGATCATGACCGAGCTTTGCAACGCGTGATGCCAAACGCCGCAAAAATGAATGCCAAGATTATTGCTGGAGGGCCGTACAGCTCAGGTGTATTGGCCGGAGGTACCCACTTCGAGTATCAGAAAGCATCGCCTGAAATCATGGCAAAAGTCGATCGCATCAAAGCGATTGCCAATCGTCACAACATTAGCGTCAAGGCTGCTGCGCTGCAATTTGTGCTTGCAAACCCAGCAGTTGCTGCCGTCATCCCTGGTGCGAGTCGCCCGGATCGAATCACGGAGGACGTAGCTGCGATGAACGAAGTGATTCCTGCAGCCTTCTGGCAGGAAATGCGTGAACAAAAACTGGTGGCGCAAGACGCTCCACTACCAATCTAACGAAAAAAGGGGTAATTAACATGGCAAACACAATGGCAACGATTAAAATCTCTGCTTCTCCTGATCAAGTGTGGAAATTGATCGGTGGATTTAACTCACTACCGGACTGGCTTCCTTATATCCCAAGTAGCGAAATGAGCGAAGGGGGACGGGTGCGTCGGTTGGAAAACCCGGATGGTGATGTGATTATAGAGCGCCTGGTGGGCTTTAATGAAAAAGAGCGTCATTACACCTACTCCATTATGCAAGCACCCTTTCCTGTGACCAATTATGAATCGACGATCCATGTTCGTGAGAATGGTGGCAACGGAACGCTGGTGGAATGGTCTGGCGAATTTACACCGGTAGGGGTTAGCGACGATGAGGCTATCAAGCTGTTCCACGGAATCTATTCAGATGGTCTGGAAGCATTGAAAAAAGCATTTCAAGCTTAAGCAGTTGGAACGGATAGTAGAGCAAAAGGTCAACTGACAAAAATAGATAAGGCAGTCGCGGTGTAGAACATAGCAAAGTGTTCTACACCGCGGCTGTTTTTAGGGGAAATTGCTTTTCATTTTTATTAGGATACAGAATCCCGTACCGATGGGGTGAATCCTTTTATGATTAACCATATAGCCAAAACCAATTGTTGAAAGGCTATTGGAATGTTCAACATCATATAGGTTGTATCCAGACCGATGAAGCGAATCATAAATAATAAGCTAGCCAATATAGACAATGTAGATCCGATAAGACCCCAAACTGACAACCAACGTGGAACTAATTGTGTTTGATAAAATACGCAGGTGAACAAGAGCATGGCCAACGCGAATGCCAGTGTCGTTGCCACATGGTTCACCAAATCACGTCCTTCCCGTAACAATCCACCCAGAGTCTGAAAATACGATACATGCAAAGTTCCGATTTTTGCAAACTCGTGGCTTACTGTCAATAGCAACAGAAGAATGATTACACCAAGAATAATAAACACACCCGCAATGATGCCAAAAGCAACAGATCCTAGAGCTAACCCTTTATGGTGCTTACTTAACAAGGGATACATCAAAAGAGGAATACCAACATAGGCAACAATCATTAACAATTGGAAAAACGCTCCTAGTAGTACCTGGTTCTCATTTGGAGAAGCCATGACAAGGTAGTCTGCTCCATCTATTACAGGTACAACACTACATATACCCGTAATCAATCCGGCTATTAATAACACCCCAGTCATTATTGCAGACCTTCTACCTGCATTTGTACTCTTCCTCAACATAATTTGCCTCCTTCTTATACACTACCGTTGGCGGATGAAGGGATGCTGCCTTCCTCGGCATTTTTTTCGCGTACCAAGTGTAGAGGGTAAAGAGGAATATAGTTCAATGAGGCAGTCTATAACATTAATATTCAGTTGAGTTCCATGATTTGCTCCATATCCTTAAAAATGCTTCCACGTAAAATCAATACTCAAGTACCCAATCGGTTTCTCCTTGAAGGTCAGCGCTGCTTTTTTCGCCAATTCCGGTTTACGAAAACAGACAAGGTCTTTGTGATATCCAAAGGCGCGACACACTTCCGGTCGAACGCTATGAATGCCACACTGATCGTTTTGCATGTCGTAGAAGATGCAAGTCCCAAACATTCTCGGTTGATTTTTTAGATCGTCACGGAGTTTATTTGGAAGCGCTTTCAATTTCTTGTGTATCATTTTAACTTCCTTTTCTGTTACGGGAACAGGCCCACAGCACAATCCTTTACAGCCTTGGCAAGGCAAAGTATTCATATCATCTACAACCTTTCGTCATGTGATGTGTACTAGAAAAAACAAAAAAGATGATCCTGATTAATTCAGGAGATCATCTTAGGAACTACCGCATTCAATTGTGTGGGTGATCCGAAAATTCGGTAAGAAAAAACTGTACTTCTATTATAGCACATGTAGGAAGATTTTGACGAATGCTTTTCGAAACAGTCGAGTTGGTTTCGAACTGTACGATGCTCCGGACGGGTCCATCACCGGTCATCCAAGATCTGGGAAGTCATTGACGGAACAAGCCCCATTTTTTCTTGATTATTTCGTCAAAACATACAACCACTCACCATTGCACTCTTCATCGTCCCAAGTCAAGCCTTCTAAGACGCGTTCAAACGAAAAACCGAGCCGCTCGATGATGCGCACCGATGCTTTATTGTCTGGGTGTGCTTTTGCGTACAATCGATCCAATCCGATTACATCAAATGCGTACGCAGTAAGAGCGGAGGCAGCTTCAAAAGCGTAGCCGTTCCCCCAATAATCTCGTCCGATTAAATAATAGAGCTCTTTTTCCGGAGCAAGAAAATCGAGAACGCCAACACCACACCAGCCAATGAACCTGCCAGTAGCCTTTTCGCGTATGGCCACAGAATATTTAAAAGGCTGGTCAAAAGGGGTGTCATAGCTGCCTCGTAGCCAGTGAAACAAACGCTTGTAGTTTTCCAGAGGCATAACGGCCATGGGCAGGTAGGTAAACAACTCTGGGCTTTGCATGAGTTCAAAAGATTCCATTAAATCAGCTTCTGCGTACGGACGAATGATGAGGCGTTCGGTTTCTAGGTGCAGGTTAGATATCGTTTCTTGCATAGAAGATCCCTTTCGATTTTGAAATGATCGCTGGATAGAAAGAGGGGAAGCGCTTAAGGTAAGCGCTTCGGATCTCATGTGTGTTTGATCAGAATGAGTTCTTCCACTTCTTCGCTTCGTGCTTCTGAAAATGCCCGATCTACACCGAAAGGCTGAAAACCGTTTTTTTCTAACACACGAATGGAGCCGATGTTGTCATGGGCGACTCGCGCATATACAGGACGTAGTTCGAGTTCCTCTAAAAAGAGAGTAAGTGCATTTGTCGCGATTCCTTTGCCCCAAAAGCTTTTGTCTATCCAGTATCCAATTGTAGGTAAGCCAAACAGCTCAAAGCACGAAACATTACCAACAATCTGCCCATTCAAGAGAATAGCTCTTTTCACAATCGAATCATTGTTCAAAATCCTTGTCCAATGAGCGATGAAACCGTCCTTATCTTCAGGATCCTTGACAGTAAAAGCAGCCATCTCATGAGCGGATTTGTCCAATTGCTGGGTGAAAAATATAGGGAGATCTGCCTCTGTTACTTCTCGCAAAGTAAGGGACTGATCACATAATGGCTCCAAGGAAAAGCACCTCCAAATACATCAGCTACTCTCTCTTCACCAACACTTTGATAATCAACGACAGTACCGTGAGAACCAAAATGACATTAGCGATGAGCATAATGCTAGGTAAATCAAGCCTAAACAAGATGTACACACTCCTACTCGTTACAACCTTTGAAAGTGAAAAAACTAGTTCTCCTCAGTGACAAGCATGATCGCAAAGCCATCATAGCCCTTGCTGCCAACTGTCTGTACAACGGTTCCACTGACACGCTTTTCTTCAGCTACCAAATCGGTGAATTGACGTACGCCGACAATATTGGGATCCGTGCTTGTTTCGTCCACGACTTGACCACTTCGTACAACGTTATCCGTGATAATCACAGTACCTTTGCGAGAGAGCTTTAATGCCCATTGAAAATAGTCGGGGTTTCCTTTTTTATCTGCATCAATAAAAATAAGATCAAAAGGCCCTTGATTTTCTTTGTGCAGTTGGATGAGAGAATCCAAGGCAAGGCCAACCTTCACTTCTACGATCTGATCCAGTCCTGCGCGGGTAATGTTCGCTTGTGCAACTTCTGCATGCTTTGGATCATATTCAAGAGTAATGAGACGACCGTCCGCAGGAAGTGCGCGGGCTAGCCAGATGGTACTGTATCCACCGAGAGTGCCAATTTCCAAAATCGAACGAGCGCCTTGAATCCGTGCTAACAGATGAAGGAATTTACCTTGATTGGGTGCTACATCAATAGCTGGAAGACCTGCAGCTGCGTTCTCTTGAAGAACTGTGTCTAGAACGGAATCGGCTTCCAGTAGTTTATCCGTAAAATAGTGATCGACTGCTGTCCATTGCTCTCTATTCATGGTCTCAACTCCTCAAGAATTTACAGGGATATCATAACACGATTAGCAACTTCTGGCTGGCTTTTTTGTAACAATTAACACACTTCAGCGGAGGGATTGTATGGTCGATCAAGCTTTATAGGTAAGATTTTCACCTGTTACCATTATTTTCGCATAGCGTAAACGCTGAATTTTCATGATAATAGAAAAGTAATCCAAGCTAACTAGTATAATCCAACCTTGGGGATTCTATTTTACGCGTCCGACTAATTGAGGCAGTCAAAGTCGGCGCCATTTTTTTGTTCCATCTATAGGTAAATGTACCTATTATTGATCGTTGTCAACAGAAAACAAGTCCTATATGATTATATCATTCACGTATGACATACGCGTACTACCCCGTACGCCCCAACCACTTTTTTGCTGGTTGGGATTTTTTTTGTTCCGATTCATATCCAGTTATCTCCTATCGCGTTTCGATGCGATTTTTAATATCCTTGTACATAGGACTTGAAATGTTCTTGGGGTCCGCGGTGACTCAAATTATGCAGAGGAGTCACCGCTTTTTTTTTACATACTTCCTCCGTTCAAGGTCAAGCTAGTAACAGGTGATCTTGGTCAGGAGGTGTTTTGTGTGCGCGCAACTTTCGTGGTGCTGACACTGGCTTTTGCTTTAACCGTAACGGGATGTACCAAGCAATCAGGTACGGAAACGAAGAAATCTGGTACAGAAACGAAGCAAAAAGCGGAAGCGGAGCCGTTGTGCATGCCTGTTCCCGTCAGACATTATCAATGGGAAGAGCGAGCGAGATCGATTACGGCTAGCGTGAAGGGCATAGACAAAATCGTGGTTGTGCAGATCGATAAAGAGCTCGATGTGGCTATTCAAGTAACGAATTTTAATCGGTTCAAGCTGGAATCGATTCAAAAAGAAGTCGGAAAGAAATTAAAAGAGGCCTTCCCAGATGCCAATATTCATGTGACAGCTGACAAGCGATTGTTAAAAGATTTGCAAAGGCTGAGTGACGAACGGTGGCCAACCGATGTAAAAGAGGCATGCCAGAAGAAGAAATCCTTAAAAGAAATTGAAAAGAAAATGAAGGGCTAGCCGATTTCCCAAACCTCACACACTGCATGGGTAGAGTGAGGTTTTTGTCGTTTGATTTGACAGAATGATGAATAGAAAATAAAGGTTCTGTAATCAATGAACAAAGAAGGACTCCCTGTTTGGGAGTCTATATCAGCTAGTAGTGATCACGATCGTAATGATGAGCGCGCTCTCGATCTCGATGGAGATCGATGCCGCGTAATTCGCCCTTGGCTTTTTCCACAAGGACTTGATAATCTCTTACCACTTCCGTCAAGGTCGTAATGGATTCCTTATAGTCGGGATCATTACAGATTCCATCTATCGCTCGATGGAGGTGATACATCTTATCTTCGGTTTTTCGGATAAACTCTACCCAATCCATTCCGTTCATAAAATACCTCCTTTCCGTCATAGGCTTTACTCGCATGCGCGAAAGTATGCAAGGTGAAAATGCGAATAAAATGATGCGTATGCAATCTAATAATGAACTTTGGTCTTGTAACGATAATCTGTTCATGATAACATACCTCACATCACTAGCATCAAAGGACGAGACTTGAGGTGTATCAAATGAATGGGTTAGCCAAACTGAATCGATTTCTTGAGAAAATCATGCCCATACTAACGCCGAGTAGTGTTGCTATTGGCGTAATAGCAGGGACACATTTGCAACCGTTTGCTTTTTTGTCTCCTTGGGTGTTTGCCTTCATGACATTTACCGGCAGTCTGGGTTCAGGATTTAAAGAATTTGCAAAGGTACTGACCAGACCACTCCCTTTAATTGTCAACTTGTTGATTCTTCATGCACTTATGCCGCTTGTTGCCTGGTCAATGGCTCGGTTGTTTTATCCAGATGATATCCATGTCATCACGGGCTTTTTGCTGGCGGCCTTAATTCCCACAGGGATCACGAGCTTTTTGTGGTCATCGATTTATTTCGGGAACATCGCCCTGACGCTCTCTATTATATTGTTGGATACGATGCTCTCACCATTGATTGTTCCGTTGGGGATGTCCTTGTTTTTAGGGGCAACCGTCGAGATGGATTTGGCAGAACTGATGAAGGGTTTATTTTATATGATCGTGTTGCCTTCGCTAGTTGGTATGCTGCTCAATCATTTGTCAAAAGGGAACGTCAAAAAAACGTTGGCACCCAAATTAGCGCCCTTTTCGAAGATGGGAATGGGTGTTGTCGTCGCGATCAACAGCTCGATGGTTTCGTCTTACTTTCATATGTTGGACGCTAAACTGGTGGGAATGGCAGTCCTTGTACTGGTAGTAGCCATTTTAGGTTATTTGATGGGGTGGGGGATCGCAAAGCTGTTCGGGTGGGAGCGCGATGTGATTGTTACGTTAACGTTTAACAGTGGAATGCGAAACATTAGTGCAGGGGCAGTAATGGCGATCACGTACTTTCCAGCGCCTGTTGCTCTTCCGGTTGTTCTCGGTATGCTTTTTCAGCAAATACTCGCTTCTACCTTCGGAAAGTTTTTGGAGCTGGTCGAGAAAAGACCGCAACCTCAACCACAGGAACTATCAAGCTAAAAGGAAGAGCCGTTTTCCAAAACCACTGGGAAAACGGCTTTTTTCTTGGTACAACCTGAGCTACCTACTTACATGGCGATAGGAGTGGCTAAAAAAAGAGTTGCGAACTTATGTTCGTACTCACTATAATGTAAGTACAATTTCCCACACAAGATGAGGATTTGATCCAAATGTTCGTAAGTAGGCGGGTGGAAAAGCGTGGCTAACGGCAATCTTGAAGTAACGCACGAAGAAAGAGAGGCATTTATGTACATGCTGCGAGATTCGGGTAGAGAGAATTATCCCTTAAATGTGAGCTGGTGTGTGTCCTTTGAGGGGGAGCGGGGGAATACATGCAGCATGTGGGGTGTGGTCAAATGGGTAGACCCGAAGGCGAGACGTGTTCAATTAGCGAACCAAACGGGGAGTCAATGGATCGAGATGGAGAAAATTATCAGTGTACATGCATAGGGGTATGTACGGAGACCTTACATGAAAATCGACTGCATTCTCTCCACTTCCTTTTTTGACCCAATGATTGGGTCTTTTTTTCTTATGTACCTTTCTTCGGATATGGCTTCGCATCCGCTTGAAACAACTTGCTCACCATTCCATAAAGACGACCTGGCATGTTAGGAAAAACAAAGGAGTATTCATTCGCTCCTTGATTCAGCAAAACGATCGGTGCTTCCACGATGTAGGGGATTTTCATTAAATCGAGCATCTTCTTATATTCTTCTACCTTGGAATGGTTGACCGTATAATAAAATGATTTAGAAAAATTCATACGAGCACGCTCCTTTTCCTTATTGTAGCATATCCACAGTTTGGCGCATAAATGAACATAATAAATGTTATGTAAACACATTGTGGTTTCCTTTCTCTTTAGGAAGCGAGAAGATTCACAAAAACTTCTACCTATGATAAAATAAAAGACCTAAATTTTACCAATAGGAGAAAAATAATGATAATTAGCCAGCGACTACTTTCTGTGAACGGGTTATCCTACACGATTCGCTCTGCAATGGAAACAGATGCACAACAGTTGTCGGACCTTCGACTGCAAATCGATGGGGAGACTGAAAATTTGGACAGAGAAAGAGGAGAGGCTTTCATCGATGTGCAAGGATTCGAAGACATCATCAAAACGGATGCAGAGAGTCCAAGAAATTTGTTTTTAGTGGCTGTTGTTCAAGATCGAATTGTCGGGTTTTCCAGATGTGCAGGTGTTTACTTAAACAGATTTGCGCACAAAGTAGAGTTTGGTGTTTGCGTATCACAAGATTTCTGGGGTTATGGCATCGGGAAGAATCTCTTGCAAGAATCGGTTGCCTGGGCAGATGCCAACCACATTACCAAAATGACGTTGAATGTGATGGAAACGAATGAGAAGGCAATCGAGCTATACAAACGGTTTGGTTTTGAAATCGAAGGGGTACTCAAAAACGACAAAGTTCTTTCTGATGGCAATTACTACAACACCATTATTATGGGAAGATTCAAAATGACAGGAGCGTAACATGACGAGAAAACGAGCGAGAGAATGTGGCATATTGATTGGGACGGGGATCCCAGGTGCGTATAATGCAATTACGGATGTAAAAGGAGTGAGGGTCGGACACAAAACAATTAACAAGGAAGACGTTTGTTCGGGTGTCACGGTGATCGTTCCCAACGACGGATATTTGGAGGGGCAGCATTTTCCTGCTGGCTTTTTCTCCTTTAACGGTACGGGAGAGTTTACGGGAAGTCACTGGATAGAAGAGACGGGTACGCTGGTGACACCCATCGTGTTTACGGGAAGCCATCTGCTAGGGTTGGCACACCATCATCTTGCTCGTGCGACGAGAAAAATCGAGGGACTTGAACCGTTTTCTAACGGAATCGTCGCGGAGACATGGGATGGTTGGTTAAGTGATCTCGAAAAGACGCAGATTCAGTATGAAGATTTGGAAGAAGCGATTGTAGAGGCTCGTACAGGACATGTCGAGGAAGGCAATGTGGGCGGAGGTACCGGGATGATCTGCTTCGAATTCAAGGGAGGAATCGGAACCTCTTCACGCATCGTCGAGACTGAATGTGGTACTTTTACTGTCGGGACATTGGTGCAGACGAATTTTGGCAGAAGACAGGATTTGAATGTGAATGGTATTCCCGTGGGCCAGCTGATCTCCGAGAATGAAGTTCCTTTGCCGTGGGTAACGCCTGAAAATGATGGTTCTTTTTTAGTCACAATTGCGACAGACGCGCCTCTCTTGCCGACACAATGCAAGCGCATTTCCAAGCGAGCGTCACTCGCGATGGCACAACTCGGCGCGATAGGTGAGGAGGGCAGCGGTGATTTCTTTCTGACCTTCTCCACAGGAAATTGCTATTCATATGGCGACGAGCAAATGAGCACAGTGAAAATGTTTCCGTCCGAACAACTGGATGCACTGTTTGAAGCAGCGATCGAAGGGGTCAAGGAAGCGATTCTGAACTCCATGTTGATGGCGGAAACGATGCAAGGTCAGAAAAACAGAACCGTACATGCATTGCCACTGGATCGTTTCGTAGAAATCATGTCTCGTTAAATGAAAAAACTCCGCTTGCGGTTAGCGGAGTTTTGTTGTCTGATCAATTGTGTTAAACATTTGTTTAACTGCTGAAGAAGCTACGGCTGGAGCGCTTTCTTTTATAATGAGAGCTGCCGTAATGGGAATGTCCGTACCGATTGCTGGAGCTGTACTTTCTACGATGTTTGTAATCGCTGCTGCTGTATTTCCGGTGCTTATGCGAAGATGAGTGATTACCGAGTAAATTTTTTAAAAGCTTCTTGAGCATATCAATCACTCCTAGTTAGGTTTGAAGTCTATTTCGTATAAGTATATACGAATATGTTGGAGAACTGTTTCATTATTTTTGTACGTTTTCGTGAAAAGCTGGACCGATCAGATCGATCCGGTTCGTCCATATTCCACCTGTAAAACTTTCAGGCACCCGTTTTAAATCATTCGGGACATCAAAGCCTTGTGACACCTCGCCACTGCCTGCGACTAGGATCACGCGGGTGTCTTTTGCTTCCATTCTTGCCATGAACCGATTCGGCCAACCCCAGAGCCATGGGGCAATCTGATCAGGAATATGTAGCTGGGTTTGTGCACAGGCTTGTGGTACATATCCGGACCAACCTGCAGCGATGTACGGGATCAGGCAGCTTTTCATTGTCGCCATAGACATCACACGCAGTTGGGGCAGTTGTTGTTTCAAGGTCTCGATAGGCTCGTCACCGCCATAAACAGAGAGCTGTGCCAGTCGTTTTGCTGGCAACGTCGCCAAAACATCCGCCAACGCTTTCCCCTCGAGTGGATCATTGCTTTTGATATGGATAAGCAGCGAGCGATTAGGGAATGTTTGTAGCACATCATCGAGAGCGGGCATCATGCCTATCCCTTTTCCACGGAAGGGGAAGGTATTCCCATCATCCGCTGTATAATGGTAGCCAATGTCGAGCTGTTGTAATTCGGCCAAGGTATAATCTCTTGTGACCCCGGTACCATTTGTCCGACAGTCGAGCGTCCAGTCATGAAACACAGCGAATCGATTGTCTTTGGTCCATTGTACATCGAGCTCAACAACGTCCGCGCCTGCATCAAAAGCCGCCTGCATGGACGGAATCGTATTTTCCAGGTACGGATGCTCCGGTGGATAAATCCGTTCCGCCGTACAAGTTTCGTTGGTGATGTTCTCCATATGGAAGGTTTGCGCCATTCCCCGGTGAGCAAGTAAAAAAGGCTCGCCTTCTGGCTCTTTTGCAAGATAAGAGCTGTTACTCAGAAACAGGAAAGCGATGAAAAGAAGGGGAATCCAGATGCGTTTTCGCTGGAACCATTTCTTTTGTGGTTGATTTCGTTGTTTTGACATGATGGAATACCACCCCTTCCTTAAAATACTCTGTTCATTGTAGCAAAACGCAAGGGAGGAAGGTACATGCTTTGGGAGTAGGGCTAGGGGCTTGGCATCATTCGAAAAGACTGGCACAATAGACGGAAGATAAGATGTATCCTGGAAGAGCAAGGGGAGGTTCCATGAAAATAGCTTTACATCAAATCGCTTATCAGATCGGCATGCACCCAACTGAGATGGCGAAGCTTGTCTACGAGGGTGAAATAACGGGAGAGGTACCTGACCGCAATCCGCAAGCGAAGGATGCCTGGGTAGATTTGCACTCTCTGCGTAACTTCATTCAATGGCGATACGATCAGGGGCAAATGGAGCAAATGTTCTATGATAAAGCTATGCGTCACCTGAACAAAGCAATGCCCAAAAAATAATCGAATGTGGGGGAGAAGCATGCAAGACTCTATCATTTACTGTATGGTACCAAAAACATATTGGGAAAAGTGGATGGACAAAGACTACTACTTACCGCGCGATTACGAGCAAGAAGGCTTTATTCACGCGACAAAAGGGGACGAGCTGCTTGAAAAGGTAGCAAACCGCGTCTACGCACAGTTTGGCGAGGAGTTGTATGTACTCGTTGTCGATGAAACGGAAACGACTTCGGAAGTCAAATACGAGGCTGCGAAGGATGGATTGCTGTATCCGCACATCTATGGACCGCTGAATCAAGAGGCGATCGTGGATATAAAGCAAATGAATCGGATAGACGGCCAGTGGCGTCTGGGAACATCTATCCGCTAATCTCTACCATTTAAACCATTTGAGTAGCGCAAGCACTTCTTGACGCTTGGCCTCAGGTAGCTTGTCGAGTCTGCGCAAGAGAAGATCGATTCGCATACGCTGTTCCACTTCGGATTCAGGTACCTTTTGTCCCTTCACCCATTGTCGCTTCAGGCGGACGGGATCGGTATCAGAGATGATCCGAAGCAGCTTTCTTTCCAACAAATCTAAGGAAGCCATAGGTGAAACCCTCTTTTTCGTTTAATCCGTTTCTTCTATTATAACACGGGTACATAAAGAAACCATGATTGGCGCACAATGGTAAAGGTGTTGAATATAACCCTTTGTAGGAGGCGTATCGATTATGGCGAAGCCGGATGACCGTTCTGACAACGCAGAAAAGCTCCAACAGATGATTTCCAATACGGAAGAGAACATTCGTGAGTCCGAAGATTACCTGACGGCTCATGCTGGAGAGATTTCTGCAGAGGAAAAAGCAAACCTCGAAGCGAAAAATCATCGTCGTGAAGAAAGCATCGAGGGATATCGCGCGGAAATCAAGGATGAATCTACGCAGGCATAACCTTGCTACCAAACGTCTGGCGCCAACGATGCGTCAGGCGTTTTTTCATTCTATCGGGCAAAAGTGCAACAAAACATGATTTGTTTTGCGAAACATGGTAATCTGTAATGGTACAAATTGAATAAGAGGAGAAAGACTTATGAAGCGACCAGAAGATACACGCGTCGTTGTCGGCATGTCCGGCGGAGTCGACTCCTCCGTGACGGCTTACCTGCTTAAGCAACAGGGATATGACGTCATCGGCATCTTCATGAAAAACTGGGATGATACCGATGAATTCGGCCACTGCACGGCGGAAGAAGACTTCCAGGATGTCCGGCGCGTCTGTGAACAGATCGGCATTCCATATTACACGGTAAACTTTGAAAAAGAATACATGGACAAGGTATTCCAGTATTTTTTGGATGAATATAAACGGGGACGTACACCGAATCCGGATGTCATGTGCAACCGTGAAATCAAGTTCGGTGAGCTTCTCGCCAAGGTGATGGATTTGGGGGCGGATTATATTGCTACCGGCCATTACGCGCAGGTCAAGTACATTGATGGCGAGTACAAGCTGATTCGTGGCGCTGACAACAACAAGGACCAGACTTACTTCTTGAATGTATTGGGCCAAGAACAGCTTTCCAAAACGATGTTCCCGATTGGTCATCTCCCGAAACCGCAAGTAAGGGAGATCGCAGAAAAAGCTGGACTCTATACAGCGAAAAAGAAGGACAGTACAGGGATCTGCTTTATTGGGGAGCGCAACTTCCGCGAGTTCCTGCAAAACTATTTGCCAGCCAAACCAGGAAATATCGAGACCGTAGATGGAGCAGTCATCGGTACGCACGACGGGCTGATGTACTATACATTGGGTCAACGACAAGGCTTAGGGATTGGCGGAGGTCATGGTACAAGCGGACAGCCTTGGTTTGTTGTAGACAAGGATCTGGAACGGAATGCCCTGATCGTTGGCGAAGGCTCTGATCATATCCGTCTGTACTCGAAGAGTCTCTTGGCGACCAACGTGAGCTGGGTGAGTGATAAGAAACCATCCGAAACGTTTACTTGTACAGCCAAATTCCGTTATCGCCAGCCAGATCAGGGAGTAACCGTTCACCTGCTGGAGGATGGCAACGTAGAAGTTGTATTTGATCAGCCGCAAAAAGCAGTCACGCCTGGTCAGGCTGTTGTCTTCTACGATGGGGAAGTGTGCTTGGGTGGAGGTACGATTGACAAGGTACGCTTAGTCGATAAAGAGAACTAAGATAGACGGGGGAAGCACTCGGTGGATGCTACGAAAAAATCAAAAGTGATTATCGTTTCATTTTTGGCGGGAGCGGTTCTCTTGGCGATCATCTCTTATTTCGGGATGGCCTCCATGGGTAAAGAGCATATGGCGACGATCCAAAACGTCATCAAGGAGAACGGCGGGGTTGTAAACGCGGATGGAGTGACAGCTGTTCCGCTGGAGGAAAGTCCTTTTACCAACGGCGGAAAAGGCAATACCATCTACCGTATCTACTATACGAAAGATGGGCAAACGTTGACGGCTTGGTATCGTGCTGATAACGAATCCTCCATCAAGAAAGAGCCGGAAGCATGGATTCTGCCGTAAAAACAAGGATAAACCTGACTGGGAGAGTGAAGGCATCACATGACCCAATATGCTGGATTGCGTGAACTTGCTGAACTGATTCGAAGACTCGAGCCAGAGTTAGCGGGTGCACAATTAAGTATTCTTGCTCATGAAAATAAAGAGGAAATCGCAACATTGCTAGTGGAAGGACTCGGGACAAAGATTCCTGTCCAACACAGCTCTGGCGAATATGCGAATCATTTGGCGATTTTGCGTGTAGGAGCGAACAAGTACACCTTTGCGCAAGATTGGAGAGAAGTGTACATCAGTGAAATCAATTACTGCGCGTGTCGCATACCTCCAGGGGCCCACGGATTGTTGGTTCGCCATATCGACTATCCAGGCGTGATTTATGATGTCTCACGAAAACTGGCCGAGTATCAAATCAATGTTTCCAAGTTGAATGTATCCCGCGAGCAAAAAGGGAAGAATGCCCTGCTTATCTCTGTGACTGATGAAGAGATTACACCAACGATTGTATCTGCCATCGAAGAGCTGCCCCAAATCACCAAAGTGTTATCTCTACAGTAAGCGAATCATGGTAAACAAAAACTGCCCGTTGTTAATAGCGGGCAG